>JBBQDE010000006.1:0-22268 GCA_038319425.1 Gemmatimonadales bacterium | reverse complement strand
GGACATTGCGGGAGCGCCTGGGGTCACGACGGCAAGGAAGCGGATCGACTGCTCCCTTCGCTACCCCGGCGGGACGACGAGGTTCGACGCCGGACTCCCGCGGGCTCGGCGAGCGGCGTCATCGACCCGGTGCGGACGCGGCGGGAAAGAGATCGGTCTGCGGCAATGATGGCTCGAGTCGCGCCCGCACCCGCGCCGCAATCGGTTCGATCGCCAGCGGATCGCCCACCAGGTCGTAGTCGCGGACGTCGAGGCTCAGCACCGGACACGCCCGGAAGCCGGCGATCCAGCGCTCGTACCGCGCGTGCAGCGCCGCCCAGTACGCGTCGGGGGAATCCGCTTCCTTGGGCCGGCCCCGCCGGCGGATGCGCGCGACGATCGTGTCCAGCGGTGCGTGCAGGTAGACGAGCAGCTTGGGCGGCCGAGCGGCGGGCGAGTGCAGCAGCTCCAGGTAGAGCCGGCGATAGAGCGCCCACTCGAGGGCGGACATGAGCCCCTCCTCGAAGTGACCCCGGGCGAAGATCTCCGCATCTTCGTACCATGTCCGGTCGAGCACCCAGCTTCCACCGGCGCCGCGGATGCGGCGCATGCTCTCGAAGCGGGTTGCGAGGAAATGCAGCTGGAGGTTCAGCGCGTTGGCGCGCATGTCGTCCAGACCTCCCCCGTAGAACCGGTCGAGCCATGGATTCCCGTCCACGCTCTCGAGAGCGAGCTGGAGGCCGAATCGTGCGGCGAGCGCCCGCGTGAGGGTGCTCTTTCCACTGCCGACCATCCCGGCGATGCCGATCAACATGCGCGAAGAGTCTATCGTGAACGGGACACGGACGCACGAACGAGGTCCGGCGAATCGGCGGCGTAGTGCCGACGAGGGTCCTGGCGTCGCCGGCAACACGGCGCTGGCGGCGTGCATCAAGGTGGCCCAGGGTCATCAAGGTACGCGACGTGCTGACCGGAGGCGCATGCCAACCGAGCGAACGACCACCGAGCGCATCCGACAGTCAGTACTGCCAGGCGCATCCGAATGGCTGGCTCTCTCGGATGATCTGCTCGCCGGTCTGGTGCACGCCGTCAACAACCGCATCACGGCGCTGAGCGTGTGCGCCGAGCTGGCGGCGCTGGGCGACGACATGATGGTGAGGAATGGCGCGCTGCTGAGCGAGGTGGCGCGTCTCCATCGCGCCGGCGCGCTCGTGGGGATGCTGTCGGGGCGGGGTGAGGAGGAGGCGCTGGAGATCGCTCCCGTACTCGGTGATGCCATCGCCATCCACGCGCACCACCCACGCCTGCGCACGATTCAATGCGTGGTGGAGGTGAAGGGCGAGATGCAGCCGGTGCGCGCGCCGCGGTGGGCGCTCGTCCGTCTGCTGCTGCTCATGGTGGATGCCGCGAAGGCGACGGACCCCGAGGTGCTGCACCCGGAGGTGGTGACCGTGCAGCTCTCCAGCGACGATCGCACGGTGCTCGTTCGCGTGACCACGCGAGCACGCACCGGCGTCTACGCGAGCGCGCTCGGTGCGCTCTGTGGCGGGGCGCTGGTGCAGGAAGACAATGAGCTCACGCTCGCCCTCCCCTCGCTGGCCGAGGTGCGCCGACGCGAGCGGACGGAAAGCCGTGTCGGCTGATCAGGCCGTGGCGTGCAGGGGCGTGAGGACGGCGCGCAGCTCACTCAGTGCCTTGGACCGGATCTGGGAGATGCGTGACTCGCTCACGCCCATCACCTCCGCGATCTCGCGCGCCTTGAGCTCCTCGAAGTAATAGAGCGAGAGCACCGTCCGCTCCTGCTCCTTGAGCCCGAGCAGCGCCTCGCGCAGCAGGGCGACCTCCTCTTCGCGCGTGAGGCGGTCATCGCTCAGCTCCTCGCCGCTGCCGAGGAAATCGGCTGGTGACACCGTCGAGCCGTCGCGATCGGACGCGCTGCGGTCCAGCGGAACCCGGACGACGCCTTCCACGTCGGCCTGCCAGCGCCACAGCGTTTCGGCGTCGACGCCGAGCTCCGCGGCCACTTCGGCTGGCTGGGGCGAGCGTCCGAGTGCACGGGTGAGCGTCTCGCGCGCCGAAGCGATGCTCCGCGTCTTGCGGCGGACGGAGCGGGGCACGTGGTCCTGGCGCCGCAGCTCGTCGAGGATCGCTCCGCGAATGCGGGGCACGGCGAACGTGCTGAACGCGAGGCCGCGCTTCGTCTCGAACGACTCCATGGCGGTCATCAGTCCCATCGTGCCGGCGCTCACGAGCTCGTCGATGTCGGCGTCGGCCGCGAGCCCCCGCGCCAGTTGTCGCGCTACGTGATGCACCAGGCTCAGGTTCTCACGCAACAGCGCGTCGCGCGCATCGAGGTCGCCGGCGGCGAACGCCGCCCACAGGGTCCGAGAATCCATCGCAAGCTCCGGCCTCGGAGAGTCGGCCGCGGGAGGGGGGCGGCCGAGAGGTGGAAGACGCGCGGAGAGGAGGGAACCGCGAGGGTCCGCGCGCGGGTTGACGGCCACCTTCAAGGCACGGTGGAGGCCACGGTTGTGGACGCTGCCGCGCGGCGATGACTGACCGTCGTGCGAGGACGCGAGCACGGCGTAAACCATTGCGAACCAACGGGAAAGGCTCCTGTGCCCCGTGACGCGCGTGAAGAGCGACTGGCCGGCGAGGCGGTCGTCTTGGCTCGGCAGGAACTGCCGCCCGGCAATTTGTGCCGGGCAAATCTCGCCGCCTTGAGCGAACGCGGAGGCTAGGCCTCCGGTGTCGCCTGTCCGTTCAACTTATTCCGGAGGGTTCGCACGCTCATCCCGAGCAGGGTCGCGGCGTGGGTGCGGTTGCCACCGCTGACTTCCAGCGCGCGGGCGATGAGCCGCGCTTCCGCGCTGGTCACGTCGAGCGAGGTGAGGACGACGGCGCCGGGGGGTACGCGCTCGCGGGAGTCGTCGGCGGACGAGGGCACTGGCGTGCGGATGGGGCTCGGTCCGGAGGCTTGCGCGGACAGGCCGAAGCGTTGTCCGTCGAACGCCGCCGGTTGGAGGATCTTCTCCGGCGACAGGATGACCGCGCGCTCGACCGCGTGCTGCAACTCGCGGACGTTGCCCGGCCAGTCGTAATGCTGGAGCATCGCCACCGTCTCCGCCGAGAGGCCGTGCACGTCCTTGTGCATCTCCGCCGCGATGCGCAGCGCGAATCTCGACGCGAGCAGCGGGATGTCTTCCGGGCGCTCGCGCAGGGGCGGAAGGGAGATGGGGAGCACGCTCAGGCGGAAGAAGAGGTCCTGTCGGAAATGGCCCTGCGCGGAGAAGCTCGCGAGGTCGCGATTGGTGGTCGCGATGATGCGAACGTCCACCTTGATGGGCTGGGAGCCGCCGACGCGCTCGAACTCCTGCTCCTGCAGCACGCGCAGCAGTTTCGCCTGGAGGTCGATGCGCATCTCGCTGATCTCGTCGAGCAGCAGCGTACCCCGATCGGCGCGCTCGAACGCACCGTGCACGCGCCGGACGGCGCCGGTGAACGCGCCCTTCTCGTGGCCGAACAACGCGCTCTCGACGAGCCCCTCCGGCAGGGCGGCGCAGTTCAGCTTGATGAATGGACCGTCGCGCCGGTCGCTCGCGTCGTGAATCGCCCGGGCGAACAATTCCTTTCCGGTGCCGGATTCTCCCTGGAGCAGCACGGTGGCGCGCGTGGGCGCGGCGGTGGAAACGGTCTGCAGCAGCCGCCTGATCTGCGGGCTGTCGCCGATGATGGTGCGCTCGTTCCGAAACTCGATCACCTCCCGGCGCAGTGCATCGTTCTCGCGGCGCAGGCGGGCGACCTCCAGCCCCTTGGACACCGAGAGCTCCAGCTGCTCGGGCCGAACGGGCTTGGTGATGTAGTCGATTGCGCCCGCCTTGATGGACGCGACCGCATGCTCGATCGTCGCGAAGCCCGTGAGCATGATGAGCGGCGTGTCGTATCCCTCCTGTCGCAGCAGCTCGAGGAACTCCAGCCCCGACAGCCCCGGCATCCGGTAATCCGAGATGATCAGGTCCACGCCCCCTTTCGAGAGTGCCTGGAGCGCCTCGGGCACCGTATGCGTGCCAACGGCCACATGCCCCGCCCGCTCGAGCGTATCCTCCAGGATCAGGCCGATCGCCGGCTCGTCGTCCAGGTAGAGAATGGTCGCCATGGGCAAGCGGCTGTGAGCGAAACGGAGGGGAGCGCACGTCGGACCGCGCCATGCCACCATACAGTCTAGCGTGCAGCGCCGAGTGTCGAGAAGCTGGTCACCTGCGCGACAGAATGTCCGGCACTTCAGGAGACCCGCAATGCGGGCGATACCTGTCGAATACGCGCCACACGCCGCCTGCTCATGGCTCACGATCGATCGTTCCGCGGCCGATACTGTGAGGCAGCAGGAAGTGAATGACCAATCCGCATCATCATGCCGGCGTCAACCGCCGACCGGAGCCCGGAATGCACTACGACAAGGAGCGTATCGTCCCGACGACCCCCGTGCGCGATGCGGATCGGTCGGTGCGTGCGCGAGGGCTCTCGCTGCCGGCCCCCCAACGCGCGGCACGCGTGTCGGAGCTGCGCTCCCGGGCGCGCGACGGCTACTACGCGAGCGACGCGATGATGGATGCGGTGGCGCGGTCGATCCTCAAGCTCGGCGACCTGTAACGGCATTCCGCTCGGCTCGGTCCTTGCCGCCGGTCGACGCATGCGATCCGATTCGTTTCTCTCCCTGCCGCCCTTCACCGTCGCCGTCAGCGGTGCGACTGGGTTGATCGGGACGGCGCTCGTGCAGCGCCTCCGCGCCGGCGGTCACGACGTGCGACGCCTGTTGCGCAGCAGGCGCAACGCGACCGCCGGCGACGTCGTGTGGGATCCGGCAAGCGGTGCGCTGCCTCCGACCGCGCTGACCGGCGTCGACGCGATCGTGCATCTCGTGGGAGAGCCGGTCGCGCATCGCTGGACGACGGAGCGGAAGCACGCGATTCGCGCGAGCCGCGTCCGGGCCACGGAGCAGCTGGCGCTGGCCATCCGGGCGATGGACCCCAGGCCACGCGTGGTCCTGAGCGGCTCGGCGGTCGGCTACTACGGCGATCGCGGCGACGCCCTGCTCGACGAGAAGTCGGGACCCGGCACTGGCTTTCTCCCCGACGTGTGCGTGGCATGGGAAGATGCCGCCGCGCCGATCGCCGGAGCGGGAGTTCGCGTGGTGACGCTGCGAACCGGGATCGTCCTGAGCCCGCACGGCGGAGCGCTGGCGAAACTGCTGCCGATCTTCCGCCTCGGTGGAGGCGGCCCGCTCGGCAGTGGACGGCAGTGGATGAGCTGGATCGCGCTCGGCGATCACCTGCGCGCCATGGAGCACGCGATCTGTACCGAGTCGTTGCACGGGCCGGTGAACCTGGTCGCGCCCAACCCGGTGACGAACGCCGATTTCGCGACGACGCTGGGCCGGGTGCTGGCGCGGCCGGCGGTTGTGCCGGTTCCCGCGTTCGCGCTGGAGCTGCTCTACGGCGAGATGGCGCGCTCCACGCTGCTGGCTGGGCAGCGCGTACTGCCGCGCAGTCTCAGTGCGTCGGGGTTCGAGTTCGCCGAACCGACGCTGGAAGGTGCGCTGCGCGCGGAACTGAAAGAGCGGTGAGCGGTGCACGGTGAACGCGACTGTTCACCGTGCAGCACGCACTGATCACACCTTCACGGCGGGATGCTTCAGGTGGAAGTCCGTCGCATCCTGCCACGCCTTGGCCACGGCGCAGAGCGTCGCCTCCTGATAGAGCCCACCGAGAAAGGTGAGTGACACCGGTACCTGGGTGCGGTCGGTGTCCGACGTGTCGCGAAAGCCGCTCGGAAGAATGACGGCCGGGTGCCCGGTGAGGTTGGTGGCGGTGAGCTGTGACCCCACCCCCGTTGGCGTGACGATGACGTCCACCGTCTGGAACAACGTGTGCCACTTCTGCATGGCCAGCGTGCGCGCGCGATTGGCGTTCACGTAGTCCACGGCGGGAATGAAGCGCGCCGTGCGAAAGGTGTTCGCCCAGTCGCGCGGGGTCTGCTGTACCAGCTCTCTATCTCGCCCCGATCGCGTGAGCTCGTCGAACGCAGCGGCGCCCTCGGCGGTGAGCACCAGGCGCATGGCCCCATACGGCATCTCCGGCAGCTCCACCGGAATCAGCGTCACGCCGAGCTTTCGCAGCACGTCGAGCGCGGCGTCGTCGAACCGCTTGGTGCCGTGCTGGAGCTGGTTCTTGTCATTCCGCTCGGGCAACTCGAACGCCGATCTGTTGTAGCCGACGCGGAGTGATGTCGGCTTGACCGTCGCGTTCCAGCTGAACGGGATGTCCTTCACCGCGCGGTCCATGTTGTCGGGGCCGTGGATCGCTTCGAGGACGAGCGCGCAGTCCTCCACCGATCGCGCGATGGGCCCGATCTTGTCCATCGTCCACGATAGCGCCATCGCGCCGGTGCGCGGCACTCGGCCGAACGTGGGACGCAGCCCGGTGACGCCGTTTCGGGTCGAGGGCGAGGAGATGGAACCCAGCGTCTCGGTACCGATCGCGAAGGCGACGAGCCCTGCCGCGGTGGCCGAGGCCGGACCGGCGGATGAGCCGCTCGAGCCCTGCGTGACGTTCCACGGGTTCTTCGTCGTGCCGCCGAACCAGATGTCGCCCTGCGCCAACTCACCGAGGGAGAGTTTCGCGAGCAGGACCGCACCGGCGGCGTCGAGTCGCTGCACCACCGTCGCGTCGGTGTCGATCATCTGGTCGCGGAAGGGGCCAGCGCCCCACGTGGTCTTGTAGCCCTTGACGGCGAGCAGATCCTTCGCGCCCCACGGGATGCCGTGCAGCGGACCGCGATACTTTCCGTGGGCGATCTCGTCGTCGGCGACCTGCGCCTGCCGTCGCGCGCGCTCCTCGGTGAGCGTGATGACGGCCTTGAGCAGCGGGTCGTACCGCTTGATGCGGCCGAGGTACATCTCCGTGAGCTGGGTGGAGGTCACCTTGCGGCGGCGCACCAGCTCCGCGAGCTCGGTGACGGGAAGGAACGCGAGCTCCTCGAGGTTGCGCGGGACGGCGCGGGGCGCCACGCGGCTGCGCACCGAGGCGTGGCGTGTCGGCAGCGCGAGCGTCGCGCCGGGCGGCACGGGATCGAAGTGCACGGCGGGAGCGACGGAGTTGTCGAGCGCGATGGCGTGCAGCGCCTCGATCTGCGTCTCCTGGCTCTTCAGTCCGTCCACCATCTGCTGCCGCTGCTCGTCGGTGAACTTCAAGCCGGCGATCTCCTCGGCACACGCGATGGTGGCCGCGGTGATCTCCTCACCTCCGGCCGATCGCGCCCACAGCACGCCGGGCAGCAGCGTGCCGCCCAGGCCAATAGCGGAGAAGTAACGAAGGAATTTCCGGCGGTCGTGCCCAACGGTGACGGACGTGAACTCGCTCATGAGGGGTGCGTGGCCAAGGCAGGGTGAGTATTGACGTTACGGGCGAAAATCCGGACGGAGCATCGGCAGGGTCGACGCATGCTGGCGCCGCGGTGCCACGTTGGTGCACAATACGGCGAAACAAATTGCCCGACGTGCCGTTCTGTGAATCAAACGTTGGCGCGCGAGCCGCGCCGGGGTGAGATCGAGCAATGGGTGTCATCATCACGGAAGGGGTGCTCTTCGTCGCGTTGCTCGCGGCTGGCGGCGCCCTTCTTTATTTGGTCCTGATTCTGTTCACGCCAGCGGGAACGCGAATCCGCCAGCGACAGAACCGCAAGCGCCTGGACCGCGCGGCCGAGCTGGAATGTCCCATTCACGGCCTCAAGACGGAAGGTCAACTGGTACGCCTCGCGAGCGGTGAGCAGGTGTGCCCCGACTGCTACAGGGAGACGCTCCATGCCTAGCACCATCTCGGATCGATTCGGCACCATGCAGTTCGAGGCCGGCACCGACGGCCGGCAACGACTGAAGCGCATCGTCGCGGGCGCCATGCTGCTCGTGGCCGTGCTCGTCCTGCTGCCGAACACGTTCACGTACATCAACCCGGGCTACGTGGGCATCGTGATCCATCGCGCCGGCGGCGGCGTGGACAACACGCCGCTCAGCCCTGGAGTGCATGCGCGCATCCCGTTCGCCACCGGAATCGAGGAGTACCCGGTCTACCTGAAGACCCTGGTGCTCGCCCGGAGTGGAGGGGAGGGTTCGTCGCAGAACGACGAGATCAACGTCAACAGCGTGGAGGGGCAGCCCCTCTCCCTCGACGTGTCGCTCTCGTTCCAGCTCGATCCATCGCAGACACCGAGGCTGTACTCTACCTTCCGCACGGACATCAATCTGATCTCGCACGGCTTCGTGAAGCAGGCGATTCGCCAGTCGCTGCAGGAAGTGGTTGGGCAGGAGCCGGTGGCCGACGTGATCGGACCCAAGAAAGCCGAAGCGACGAATCGCACGCGGGATCTGATCGCGAAGCGGCTCGCGCCGTACGGTTTCGAAGTGAAGCAGTTCACGATCAACGAGCTGCGCGCGCCGGCGACGGTGATGGACGCGATCAACACGAAGAACGTGATGCAGCAGCAGGCGCTCACGGCGCAGAACGAGCTGCAGAAGAACACCTTCCAGGCGCAGGGCGACTCGATCAAGGCGGCGGGACGCGCGAAAGCGATCACGGCCGAGGCGGAAGCGCAGGCGCGGGCGAACGAGCTGCTGGCGCGGAGCATCACGCCGACGCTGGTGCAGTACGAGCTGTCGAAAAAGTGGGACGGCAAGCTGCCGCAGGTCTCGGGCGGCGCGACGCCGCTCATCCAGCTGCCGATAAAGCCCTGACCATCGGTGAGCCGTGAGCGGTGAGACGTGAATGGTGACGGGAACACTCGTCACCTTTCACGCCTCACGTTTGCCCGCCGCGGATGGCTCAGTCTTTCGTAGAGCCGCATGCACTCCGCCGCCACGCCGAGCCCCGTGATCCACCCGCCGATCACGTCGGAGCTCCAGTGCCAGCCCAGGACGACGCGACTCACCCCCGTGCCGAGCGCCAGCATCGATGCGGCCGGCACGACGATCGCGGCGGGGAGGAGCTCCTCGCGCACGAGCAGGTACGCTCCCGCCGCCAGCACGGCGGTCGCGTCCGCGGTGTGGCCGCTGGGAAAGGCCGGCTCGAACTTGCCGCGCCGAATCGCGATCTCCGGACGACGCCGGCGGTAGATGATCTTCACGCCGTGATGCGCCGCAATCGCCCCGAGAGACGCCGCGGCCATCGGCAACAGAATGCGGCGCGCCAGGCCGCCGCGGCGGCGCAGGATCGCGAGGGCGAGCAGGGCGCCGATCGTTGGGTGCACGCAGCTCTCACCGGGAAGCGTGCCCACACGCGCCACGCGTCCAAGCGCGGGCCGGCGCCAGTCCACCGCCGACTCGATCGCGTCATCCCACCCCTGCACGCGAGGCAGCCGCGATGTGAGCGCGAGGGCCGCCGTCGTGCCCAGTGCCACGAGGCTTGCGACGCGGAGCGCTGCAGGCGTGATGACGCCCGGTGCGGAACCGCGCCGTCGCGTCAGCTGTCCACCGCGACGAGCAGCGTTCGCAGCACCTTGAAGAGCGCGTCGCGATCCACCGGCTTGTCGAGAATGGCCGCGGCGCCCGCGAGCACGTTCCGCGACTCGCTCCCGACCGCGCTGATGATCACCACGGGCGTCGAGTGCAGCACCGCGTCGCTCTTGAGGATGCGCAGCACGTCGTAGCCGCTGATCTTCGGCAGCAGCAGGTCGAGGAAAATGATCGCCGGCCTGAGCTCGCGCGCGAGGCGCAGCCCTTCCACCCCCGTGGCGGCGCTCACGGCCTGGCATCCCACTTCGTCGAGCAGGTCACCGAGCAGCACGCGCGCGTCCACGTCGTCGTCCACCACGAGGACGATGCGCGGCGTGGCGAGCACCGGCGGTGCGCCGTGGCCGCGAATCTCCGCCGGCAGCGCGCTCGGCGTGCGCATGCGCGAGCGCGAGACGCCACTGCCGAGCCGGATCAGCATCGTCGTGCCCTCACCCTCGACGCTGGCCACCTCCAGCCGATAGCCCATGAGGTCGCAGAGCGACCGGGAGATGGCGAGGCCGAGGCCGGTGCCGCCGAACCGGCGCGTGATCATCGACTCCGCCTGCTCGAACACGTTGAAGATCGCGTCCAACCGGTCGGGCGGAATCCCGATGCCGGTGTCGCGCACTTCGAGGCGGATCGGTTGTCCGCGGTCGTCCACCTCCAGCCGAACGACGACCTCGCCGTTATCGGTGAACTTGAGCGCGTTGCCAATGAGGTTGATGAGCACCTGCTTCATGCGCGCCACGTCCGTCTCGAACGGCAGCACGTGCGCCGGCAGCTCGGCGCGCAAGGACACGGCGCGGTCGCGCGTCTGCCCTTCCATCTCCTCGACCGTCTGGCAGACGAGCGCTTCGAGCGATACCTCCGTCATCTCGAGCGTCATGTGCCCCGCCTCGATCTTCGACAGGTCGAGGATGTCGTTGATGAGGCCGAGCAGATGGCGGCCGTTGGTCGCGATGCGGGTGAGGTAGGAGATGTCGCTCTCCTCGAACGCGCCGGACTTGTTCTTCAACAGGACGTTGGCGAACCCGATGATGGAGTTGAGCGGCGTCCGCAACTCGTGACTCATGCGGGCGAGGAAGTCGCTCTTCGCGCGGTTGGCCGCTTCCGCGGCATCGCGCGCGACGATGAGCTCCAGCTCCGCGCGCTTGCGGGCCGTGATGTCGCGGAAGTTCACCACCGCACCGGACACCTGGCCCTGATCACGCACCGGCGAGGCCGAGTACTCCACCTCGAGCGGGATGCCGTCCTTCCGCCACATCACCTCGTCGTCCACCTGGCAGGGCACACCCTGGCTCGCGGCGCGGTACACCGGGCACTCCGTCACGGGGTACGCCGTCCCGTCGCGGCGCGAGTAGTGGGTGACCTCGTGCATCACGCGCCCGATCAGCTCCTCCGGCTCGTAGCCGAGCATCTCGGAACCGCGGCGGTTCACGAACGTGACGACACCGCGTGCGTCGAGGCCGTATACCCCTTCACCCGATGCGTCGAGGAGCTGTCGGATGTTCGTTGCGAGGCGCTGCCGTTCCTCGTCGGCCGCGCGGCGCTCGGTGACGTCGCGAAGCGTGCCGGTGGTGCCGCCGAAGCGTCCCAGCTCGTCGTGCAGGGCGCGGGTGCTTGCCTCCACCCATCGATATCCGCCTTCCCGCCGGAAGTAGCGGACTTCGACGACGGAGTGCTGGAGCCGCCCTTCCGCCAGCGGGCGAAAGGCGTCGAGCAGAGTGGAGCGGTCGGACGGATGCACATACGAGAGGAAGTGCGTGCCGATGCTCTCCTCCACCGGATGGCCGGTGAGCGTGATCCAGGCCGGGTTGAGGAAGCTCCAGAGCCCCTGCTCGTCGGTGCGAAAGAACACGTCCTGCAGCTGCTCGATCACCGAGCGGTACTTCTGCTCGCTGCGCATGAGCGCATCCTGCGCCGCGTCACGGTCGGTCACGTCGTGTACGAGCACCATGCGCGCGGGATGACCGTCGAACTCCAGCGGATACGAGCTGATCTCCACGCGACGCAGCTGGCCGGCCTTGTTGCGGTGCAGCGACTCGGTGGCCACCTGATCCCGCCCCGCGGTCGCCGACAGCGACTCGTCGAGACGTGCCTGCTCGACGGGAGGGCGGATGTCGCGCAGCGTCATGCCGAGGAATTCCTCCCGCGACCATCCATAGCTGCGCACCGCCGCCTCGTTCACTTCGAGAAAGCGGAGCGTGTCGCTGTCGTACACCCAGGCGGGCTGAGGCGACAGTGCGAAGAGCGGCTGGTAGCGCGCATCCGACCGTGCGCCCGATCGATCAGCGGGCGGCTCGGTGGGTGTCGCTGGCGGATGAGGTGGGGCGACCATCGCGGGTGGTAGGAAGGGAACGATTGAGTATCTTGCCACTGATTCACGTCATGCGCGAGGTGCACGCTCGCGATCCCCATGCCCGTCGAGCCAATGCCTGTCGTTCCATTCGAAAACCTTCCCGATGCGTCCAAGGTCTGGGTCTTCGGCAGCGACCGGCCGCTCACCGAGGAGGGGACGACGACGCTCCTCAAGGGAGTCGAGGAGCATCTCACCAGCTGGAAGGCACACGGCGAGCCGCTGACCGTCGGGAGCCAGCTGCGCGACGAACGATTTCTCGTGATCGCCGTGGATCAGAGCACGGCCGGCGCGACCGGCTGCTCGATCGACGGCCTGTTCCGGGTGTTGCAGGGTCTCGAGTCGAACGTCGGAGCGAGCCTCGTGGGTGGCGGCAGGGTCTTCTATCGGGACACGCATGCCGCCGTACAGAGCACGACGCGCGACCAGATCCCGGCATTGGTGAAGTCCGGGGCCCTCACGAAGGATACCGTGGTGTTCGACACCAGCCTCACCGATCTCGGCGCGTTTCGCGCCGGCTTCGAGAAGCGCGCGAAGGAAAGCTGGATCAAGGACCTGATGGGGGGGGACTGACGGTGAGGCGGTATGGCGGTGAGGCGGTGAGGCAGTGAACCGCGCGACCGCTTCACCGCTTCACCGCCTCCCGTCATTCCATCCACCGCTCCAGATTCTCGGCGACGAAGCGGTCGTCGGTGAGCTCGGGGTACTGCCGGCAGACCCGATCGATCTCGTCGGCCTGACCGGCGGACAGCGATTCCGTCGGGTCGAGGCACCAGGTTCCCTCCAGAAGGCCCTGCCGGCGCAGCACTTCGTGGATCCCCGGGATACAGCCGGCGAAGTCGTACGCGACATCGAAGATCGCGCCGTTCGCATCGGTGAGCGCGGCGCCCTCCCCGAGCCACGATCCCTCGAGCGTTCCGTTGCGCGCGGCGCGAACGCGGTCGAGGAGCAGCACCGCCGCGCGCGTCCACACCGCCCACTGGCCGAGCAGCCCGCCAACGATGCGACGAACCGCTCGCTGCCCACCGGCGGCCACCGGAAACGGCGTGAGCAGGTCGGGCAGAATGTTGTCGTCGTTCCCGGTGTACAGCGCCAGGTCGTCGCGCCCGGAGTCGGCCACCGCTCTGACGACGTCGAGCGTGCGATAGCGGTTGAACGGCGCGATCTTGATCGCCCACGTATTCGGGAGCTCGGCGAAGTCGCGCCAGAACGAATAGCCGAGCACGCGGCCGCCAACGGCGGGCTGGAGATAGAAGCCGAACAATGGCAGCACGTCAGCCACGGCTCGGCAATGCCGGATCAGCTCCGCGTCGGTGGCCGCCGGCATCGCGCCGAGGCTGAGCAGCACGACGTCGTATCCAAGCGCAGCGGCGATCTCGGCTTCAGCCACCGCCTGTCTGGTCTCGCCGACAGCGCCAGCCACGAGCGCGAATGGCGCGCCGCCACGCCGGGCGGCGCGCGCCGTGTCCGCCGCCAGCTCGAGCACGGGGCGATAGAGACCGTGTTGCGGATTCCGGATCGCGAACTGTGTCGTGTGCACGCCGACGGCGACGCCGCCGGCGCCGGCATCGATGTAGTAGCGGGTGAGCGCGCGCTGCCGGCGCTCGTCGAGGGTGCGGCGCGACGTGAGCGCGAGGGGATGCGCCGGGATGACCTGTCCCGCGCACAGATGCGCGCGCAGGCTCGTGATGTCAGAACTTCCCATCGCGCTTCTCGAATCCGGTGGGCTTGCCGAGCAATGGCCCGCCGCGCGCGACCCAGTCGGCCACCCAGTCCAGCAGCGTCTCGAGCGGAAGAAGCGGCGTGGCGAGCAGCTCGCGCATGCGACTGCTCCGGCTGAGGAGCGCGTCGGGCGACTCGCTGCCGGTGAAGATCGGCTCGATTCCGAGGCGCGAGGCCAGCGACGCCGCGAGGTCGGCGACGCGCAACACGTCGGGGCCCGCGACGTTCACTATGTACGGCTCGGGCGCGGCGGCGCGCGCGAGCGCAGCCAGCGCGATCGCGTTGGCGTCACCCTGCCAGATGACGTTGACGTAGCCCATGGCGAGGTCAATTGGCGTACGGGTGGCGATGCGCACGGCGAGGTCGGTGAGCACGCCGTACCGCAGGTCGTGGGCGTAGTTGAGCCGAACGATGGACACGGCGGTACCATGGCGCGCCGAGCCCGCAGCGAAGAGGCGCTCGCGCGCGAGGCAGGAGTACGCGTATTCGCCGACCGGCGCCGGATCGTCGGTCTCGCGCGAGCCGCCGGCCGACGGCGACGTGAGGGGATACACGTTGCCGGTCGAGAACACGACGACGCGGGCTCCTGCGTACCGCTCGGCCACGAAGGTAGGAACGCCGGCATTCATCGTCCACGTAGCGGAGGGACTCCCCGACGTGCCGAACTTCTGGCCCGCCATGAACACCACGTTCGGTGCATCGGGCAGGGCCGTGACGGCGTGCGGGTCGCGCAGGTCGGCGTGCAGCGTCTCCACGCCATGGTTCTGGAGCGCTGCCTCCACCGCGGCACTGGTCCAGCGCGATACCGCAACGATCCGACGGGCCGGACCGGCGCGCTTCGCCAAGCGCGCGAGCGAGGGTCCCATCTTGCCCCCGGCACCGAGCACGATGATGTCGCCGCCGATCGGCGCGAGCGTGGATGAGAGCTCCGCGCTCGGGCGCGAGAGCAGCTCCTCGAGCGCGTCCTCCGAGCGCGGCGCGCGCCCGGCGTCCGTCATCCCGTCCGTACGACGCTGGCTCGGACGCCCGCGAGCTCGGCGGCCAGCTCGCGCTGGAGCGTGCGCCGTTCCGCGTCGATGAGCATGCGCGTGCGGTCACGCAAGCCGGCCACATCCTGGTTGGTCATGCCCGTCGTGGGAATCGGCGGCAGCACGCGCGCCTTGGCGCGCGCGCGCCGGAAGGCGAAGCTGTGCTTCGCCATGCAGTCGCGGGTGCCGGCCACCGCGATCGGCAGGATCGGCACCTGCGCCTCGATGGCGAGCTTGAAGGCGCCGTCCTTGAACGGCAGCAGGTCCTCGGTTTTCGAGCGCGTGCCTTCGGGGAAGATCATCACGCTGACTTTCCTCGCGAGCCGGTCGCGGCAACCCTGCATCGCGCTCACGACGCTCTCGCGCTTGCCGCGCTTGATTGGGACGTCCTTCGCCATGCGCATCATCCAGCCCATGACCGGAATCCTGAAAATCGTGTCCTTCGACAACCACTTCATCTCCCACGGAAAGTGGCTGATGAGGAAGATGTCGGCGTACGACTCGTGGTTGGAGACGGCGACGAAGGGCAGCCGCGGGTCGGGCGGCGTCTCGCCGTCCGTCTCGAAGTGCCAGAGCGGATTGAGCTTCGCGGCGACCATCGCGAGCTGCCGGAACGCGCGGCCGGCATGGTATCGCCCGCGATCGAACGGGGCGGTGACGACCCAGACGAGTGCGACGTAGAAGAAGCCGAAGAACACCACGCCGACCGCGGCGATCCAGGCCCAGGCACTGAGGATGGGTTGCATGCGGTGCGCTCGCGGACGCGGGCGGTCAGCCCTGCGCGGGGGGAACCGGCAACGCGATGCCCGCCAGGTCCGCCATCTTCTGCGCCGCTTCCGCGGCGATGAAACCGACCTTGCTGTGCATGCCGTCGCAGAAGGGCTTCTTCGTGGAGGCGCCGCAGCGGCAGAGTGCGATCGTCGTCTTGCCCTCCGGCAGCGGGATCGCATTGCCTTCGTGATCGACGAGGGCGATGTCGCCCTGGGTGAGATCGATGCGATAGGGGCCGTTCAGGCGGACGGTGATCGTGACAGGCATCAGGACATCCAAAAGAAGAGGAAGAGCGTAGCGCGCTAGGCGCGGGCGAAATCGGGCCGCCAGTCGCGGATCTCGTGCTTGATCGCGTCGGCGGTCGCAAGCTCACCACGCAGGCATCGCTCCACCAGCCCCGCCAGCTCCGCGTCTCCGGCAAAGCGGAGCCCGATCAGGTGCCTCAGCCGCAGCTCGGGAATCCGGATCCGGAGCTCTGGCGGCAGCGTCGCGGCAAGCCGGAGCCGCATCTCGAGCGCGATAATGCGGTTCTGCACGTACAGGGTCGATGCGCGGCTCGCCACGAGGCCGGCGACGAGCCCCAGCGACACGACCACCAGCCAGGCGTTCCACATGGACGGCCGACGAATGGCGTGGCCCACGGCCACCGCGACGTTGGCGAGGAGGATGGGGAGGCCCACGTAGTGGAAAAGCGGGAAGAGACGGCGATGCGTGGCGTAGCTCTGCGTCGGTGGCGCGGCAGCGGAGGTGGTGATGCTCGCGGTCATGGTCGGGCGGGCGAAAGTGGAAGACGTCAGCCGTCGAGGGCCCGCTGCGCGTGGCGCTTCACGCGGGCGAGCATGGCATTCAGTCCGACTTCGCGACCGGCCAGCCCGATGCCGTCCATCATCTGCCGCACGAAATCGCCGGGGATGGCGAGCGTCGTCTGTGGCGGCTCGCCGTTGACGGCCGAGAAGAGGATGGCGAGGAAGGCAGCGATGGTGGGCGACTGGCGCGCGTCGAGGTCGGCGTAGAAATAGAGCTTGCCGTCACGCAGCTCGGGGAACAGATCCACCGGCGTCTGGCATTCAGGCACCGTGAACTCGGCGCGATCGAGCGTGGCGAAGCGCTCGGGCAGCGGCTCGAGTCGTTTGGCGAAGTGCAGCAGCGTTTGCATCTTCTCCTCGCGGCCAAGGGCGCGGAACCTGCTCAGAACGCGCGCCACGGTGGGCGGGAGAGGCTGTTCGGCAGCCGTATCCGTCATGGCAGAGATAAACCGTCGGGGGGACGATGCGTCAAGCGTCGCCGCCCGTGCATCATCCACTGAACCAGCGCGAGGATCGAGCGATGCCGACAAGAAAAGCCAACGCCGTGTGGCAGGGTGGGCTGCAGAAGGGGAACGGGACGTTCAAGGGACAGACGGGACTCGGCGGACAATACAACTTCTCGTCGCGCTTCGAGAACGGCGCGGGCTCCAACCCGGAAGAGCTGCTGGCCGCGGCGCACGCGGCGTGCTTCAGCATGGCGCTCGCGGTGGGGCTCGAGCAGGGCGGCTTCACGCCCACCAAGGTGGAGACGGACGCGGCGTGCACGGTGGAGAAGGTGGGCGCCGGCTTCAAGATCACGCGCATGCAGCTCGCGACGCGCGCGACCGTACCCAACATCGACGAGGCGAAGTTCCAGGCCATCGCCGCCGCGACGAAGGAAGGGTGCCCAGTGTCCGGGGCGCTCAAGGGCAACGTGCAGATCGATCTCGAGGCGAAGCTCGTGCGGTGACGCGTCAACCCGCGGACGGGGGCATGGCCGCCCTCGGCAGTTGGGCGCGTGGCGTGCCGCGGCGCCACAGCTCCATCTGAATGGCGATCCAGATCGCCAGCGCGGGCAGTGTGAGCCGGTACACCATCGCCTGCGGCGATCGCAGGGCGGCGGTGACCGGGATCAATGTCGACATCAGCGGCATCGTGACGAAGGCGATCCCGAACAACGCCGTTCGCCACGTCGTGCGCGGCTCGCTGGCAAACCAGACCGCCATGCCGGCGAATGCGATGACGAAGCTCGCCCGCTCGGCTTGATGGTTGAACAACACCACGTAGCACAACAGCGAGCAGAGGTACAGCAGGCGAACGCGTGGCTCGTCCCAGCGCTCCCGACGCAACGCCAGCGGCGCCAGCAACGCGAGCGTTCCCGCCAGCTGGATGGGCCAGTTCGGCCAGTCGGTGCCGGTCCAGCGATGGACGAGCTCCATCACCGAGAACCAGCGCTGCAGCGCATCGCCCGATTCGATCGCGCGCCAAGAGCGATACTGCGCCACGAGGGTGGGCGGCGTCGTCACGAGCAGCGGCAGGATCAGCATCCCCACGCCGATCAGCGCGGTGGCGGCGGTGGTGCGAAGCGCGCGACGCCTGGGCAGCGCGAGACTGAGGGCGGCGAGCGGGAAGATTTTCACGCTGGCGCCGAGCGCGATGGCGAGCGCCGCGCGCCAGAGGCGTCCGCGCTCGAGCGCGACGAAGGTGAGGATGATGAGGCCGGCCACGAGCGCGTTGCTCTGGGCGTTCTGCATCGCGCGCATCACCTCGAGCAGCAGCAACGCGAGCGCGACGAGGGCGGCGCGCGGCGGGAGGAGGCGCTCCACCGCGACGAAGAGCACGAGCGCGTTGAGCGCGCTCCAGAGGAGGAGGGCCAACGGCCAGGGGAGCCAGGCGAAAGGCGCGAACAGCAGCGCGAACGCCGGACTGTACTTGAACCGGTCCTGGAGCTCGTCGGGATAATGCGCGTACAGATCCTCGCCGGTGATCAGGTGGCGGGACGCCGCGCGAAAGATCTCGAAGTTGCCATGCGGGCGTCGTGCGCCGGCGATTCGCTCGGCCACCTGCGCGGCGACGCGTGGATGCAGCGCGCGATACAGGGTGAGGCCGACGTCGCTCCTGGCCGCGATCGTCTTGCCGGCCGCGTCGGCGAACGAGGCGAGCAGATAGAGCACGAGCAGGAGGCGGCGCCAGCGCGGGAGCGACACGGCAGCAAGGCGCGCAGAGGCGCGCCGGCGGATGGACGATGGCGGAGTGACTTGCATGAACGCCGCGGTGGGGCGGCGAGTAGGAAGGGCGACGGCGGCTCGAACTCGGCCGCCGCAACGTCAGGCGCTATAGTACTCCTTGATGCACATCGTCACCACACGCTGCAGCAGGCGAACCTGCTCGCCGGCGTCGGTCATCGCCCGTACCTCGGGCAGGGCGCCCCAGACATCCTTGAGCACCACCAGCAGCTGCTCCGGCAGGATCGCGCGCTCTCGCGCTTCGGCCGACATCCGCACGAGCGCGCCCTGGAGCGCGGTGGGGTCCGCCGACGGCGAGAGGTACGCGCGCAGCGCACCGCGCACTGCGGCGACGGTGTCGTCGTCCAGGCGACTCGGCGGGGTGTGGCTCGAGTCGTGGGCCATCATCATGCGTCGGAGCCAAAGCGGTGTAGAGGGGATTCCGGAGGGGACGACACCGAGCGGGCTCCCGGCCCACTGTCGCCGCGACGAATGTTTATCACCGGGCGACGCTCGTCAAGGGCGGGGGGTTCGGCCATGAGCACGCCCGTTGGCCCCGCGATTGCTCCCTTCGGCCCAATCACCCGGAACCGAGGGCGCAACAGTGATCCGAACACCGTTGGCGACGTGAGCCGTCACGACGTTCTCATCTTCTTTGCCGACCCGCTATCCGCTGCGCTTCTGGGTGCCGCCGTCGAGCTGGCCGGATTCGCGCCGCGCTTTGCGCGGGCCAACGAAGGCGCCCGTGCCGCGCTGCTCCGATTGCGCCCGCGTGTCGTAGTGATCGACTGCGATCACGAGGAGGCGTGCGCGGAGTCGTTCGTCGGACCCGCGCTGATGACCGGCGCGCGGGTGCAGCTCTTTCGTACCGCGCACAGCACGCGCGACGCGGGCGAAACCGCGCGTCGGCTGGGCATCGCGATCGCGGCGCTGCCGATGGAGCACGAGGCGCTGGCTGCCCTGATCGGCGAGCTCGCGGGTCCGGCGCTGTGATGCCTCCGCGCTCCGTGGCCGTCCTCCTCTCGATGGGTGCGGCGCTCACGCTGGCCGGCTGCGGAAGCGGTGTGGCCGCTGGTGCTGCTCCGCCGCCGGCGCCGGCACCGCGGCCCGCGCCGGCAACGGCACCGGTCGTCGCCCGGACCGCGCTCGACCATGCCATCATCCCGCTTCCCACGTCTGTTGCCCTGGTGGAGGGAAGCAGCTTCCTCGTGGACAGCACGACGACGGTGGTCGTGGCACCAGGCGCCGGCGCCGACGTCGACCGCGTGGCCGGGCGCGTGCTCGCGCTCATCGGCCGGGCGTCGTCCATCGCGCCGCGTCGGCTCGCGACCGCGGACACCATCCCGTCTCGGAGCATCTATCTCCGCCTCGGCGACGATGCGGCGCTCGGGGACGAGGGGTACCGCCTCGAGGTGACGCCGGCGCTGGTGACGATCACGGCCAACAGACCGGCCGGTCTCTTCTACGCCGTGCAGACGATGCGTCAGCTGCTGCCGGTTGCAGTGGAGCATCCCGCCGCCCTCAACCGGGCGCTGCGCATTCCCGCCGGCGTCGTGATCGACGCGCCGCGGTTCGCCTGGCGCGGCTCGATGCTCGACGTGGCGCGGCACTTCCTGCCGATCGAGGAGGTGCGCCGCCACGTGGACCGCATGGCACTCTACAAGCTCAATCGGTTGCATCTCCATTTGAGCGACGATCAGGGATGGCGCATCGAGATCAAGTCGCGCCCCAACCTCACGGCGATCGGCGGCAGCTCCCAGGTCGGTGGCGGCGCGGGGGGCTTCTACACGCAGGAGCAGTTCGCCGAGCTGGCGCGCTACGCGGCGGAGCGCTTCATCACGATCGTGCCGGAGATCGAGATGCCGGGCCACAGCAACGCCGCCCTGGCGTCATATCCATCGTTGAACTGCGATGGCGTCGCGCCGCCGATCTACACCGGTATCCGCGTGGGCTTCAGCACGTTGTGCGTGACCAGCGACAGCACCTACCGCTTCGTGGACGACGTGGTGCGCGAGATCGCGACGCTCACGCCGTCGCCCTGGTTCCACATCGGGGGCGACGAAGTGGAGACGCTCACTCACGACGAGTACCGCGCCTTCGTCGAGCGCGTGCAGGGGATCGTGCGCGCGAACGGCCGGCAGATGATCGGCTGGGGTGAGATCTCCCCTGCCGCGCTCCAGCCGGGCACCGTGGTGCAGCACTGGAGGACGGACTCGTCGGCGATGCATGCGAGCCGCGGCGGAAAGCTGATCCTGTCGCCGAGCAAGCGCACGTACCTGGACATGAAGTACGACTCCGCCACAGTGCTCGGCCTGCGGTGGGCGGGACTGATCGACGTGCGCGACGCGTACGACTGGGACCCCGCGGCGCAGATCGAGGGAGTGCCGGAGCGCTCGGTGCTGGGTGTGGAGGCGCCGCTGTGGGCGGAGACGCTGGTGAAGCCGGAAGACTGGGAATTCATGGCGTTCCCGCGGCTGTGCGCCATCGCCGAAGTCGGATGGTCCGGGCCCGCGCGCGACTTCGAGTCGTTCCGCCGCCGGCTCGGCGTGCACGGCGCGCGGCTGTCGGCGCTGGGTGTGAATTTCTTCCGGTCGTCGCAGGTGCCGTGGTGATGCGGTAGATGGCCCGAGCGAGGTTTCGCAGTCTGGCCCGCTTCTTTCCATTGCACCGGGTACTTCTACCAGGATGCCTCCATGCCTTCGATCTTCGACTCGGTCACCGAGCAGCTCAGCGGAACGAATCTCACGCAGCTCAGCCAGCAGATCGGCGCTGATGAATCCACGACCTCGCAGGCGGTGCAGGCCGCGCTGCCCATGCTCCTGGGCGGGTTGGCGCGCAACGCGTCGAGCCCCAACGGTGCGGCGTCACTCGACAACGCCTTGAACGATCATCGTGGCGGGCTGATGGAAAATCTCGGCGGACTGCTCGGCAACGCGGAGGCGGGGGCCGGCGCCGGCATTCTCGGACACATCTTCGGCCAGAAGCGCGCGACGGTCGAGACGGGCGTAGGAGAGGCCACCGGGTTGAAGCAGCAGCAGGTCGGCAAGCTGCTGATGGTACTGGCGCCGATCGTGATGGCCGCGCTCGCACGACGGCAGCAGGCGCACCAGGAGCAGGAAGTTCCGGTGCCCGGCGCATCGACGATTCCCGCGGGATCTGCCGGGCTGCCCGACATCCTGGCGCGCGAAGCGCAGGAAGCGCAGCAGCGTGCGCCAACCGGACTGGGTGGCCTGCTCGGGATGCTCGACCGAGATGGTGACGGCAATCCGCTGAACGACATCGGCCGCATGGCGAGCGGCGGCGGACTTGGAGGGTTGCTGGGCGGGCGGTAGCGCATCAAGAACGATTGAAGGAGTTCTCTGACGGCTGACCGGAGTCGCGGCTCGGCTCACCCAGCCGTGTTGAGAACCCGCCGGCCGCGCTCGGCGAAAGTTTTCTGTGCATCGCAGGCGTCGCAGTTGCCGCAATGCCAGTCGTCGGCCACCGGCTCGCCGAAGTACTCGAGAATGAAGCGAGTGCGGCAACGGGCGCTCTGGCAGTAGGCCACCATGAGGCGGAGCTTGGCGCGGTCCTGCACGCGCCGCTCCTCGTAGTCCGTGAGATCGGCGCTCAGGTCCACGGCGGTGAGCCGGTCGCGCAGCCGCTCCCAGCCGCCGCCGCGATGCTCGCGCACCAGGCCGTGGCGCTTGATCAGCACGAGAACGATGCGCGCCTTTCGCCGCGCCACTCCCGATCGATCGCACAGCTCGTCGAGCTCGACACGTTCGCCGAGGGGATATTGCTCGAGCAGGAGCGCCACCTTCACCGCCTCGTTGACGTCGGGATACTTGCCGCCGAGGAAGTACGACTGTACGCGCGAGT
>JBBQDE010000005.1:0-23306 GCA_038319425.1 Gemmatimonadales bacterium | reverse complement strand
AGCTCGCTACGCTCGCGCGCGCGGAGCCGCGCCTCGAACGCACGGTCCCGCTCAGGCGTCGCCGAGGCGTCGCCGCTGAAGGCGATCGCGAGCGCCGGTCCGTCAGCCGCCGCCAGCGCCGCCCTCGGCGCGACGATGCCGGCCCCCTGCAGCGTGAAACTCTCGGCGGTGCCAGCCGTGAAATTCGTGTTCACCAGCACGGCGATGAAATCGGCGCCGGTGGGTCCGCCATCGAGCGTCGCGGTCTGCGGGCCAGCACGGGTGACCGACTCGCCGAGGCTGAGCGCGGCGCCCGGCGCGACCCCGTTGTCGGATCCTCCGCCGCAGGCGGCGAGCAGCAGGAGGCCGAGCACGGTGGGCGCGCGGCGCGAGGGACGGAGACGCATGGCTGCCTCTGTACGGTTGGACACTGCCGGATGGAGCTCGAGGACGGACGCGGTGGGGATACTGGGACCCCGCGCGCGTTTGCCGGGCCTCCCCGGAGCGAAGGCGCGTATCGTGCCAGTGGGGGAGCCGCAGTGCGGCCTGTGATGCTGGGAACAGGTACCGGCGACCAGGCTGGAAGTTCCCGCTCCTCCAGTCTCCGTCCTGATGACGAGCGAGTCGATCTCAACGTCTCCCGACGCCACGCACCGCCCGATGCCGACCGGCGCACCCGCTCGGCACGATCGCGGCATCGTCGTGATCGCGCTGTTCAAGATGCTCAAGGCAATCCTGCTCGTCATCGTCGGGGCCGGAATGCTCTCGTTGTTGCGGCCGTCCGCGGCGGCCGAGGTGCAGGAGTGGCTGGCGCGGCTCACCATGGCGCAGGGGCAGCAGCTCGTGCACCGGGCGCTCGTCTTGATCCATGCCGCGTCACCACTCAAGATCGAGGGGGTCGGGCTGGCGTCCATCGGCTACGGCCTCCTGTTCGCGACCGAAGGCATAGGGCTCTGGCTCGAGAAGCGCTGGGCCGAGTATCTGACGATCATTGCCACGGGCTCGTTCATTCCGTTCGAGCTGTACGAGCTCGTTCGCAAGCTCACTGTCGTGCGCGCGGGGGCACTCGTCGCCAATATCGCCGCGGTGGCGTATCTCGTCTACCGACTGTGGCATCCGGTGAACGTTCGACAGGAGCTGCGATGAACAATGCGTCCTCCGGTCCGCACGCGCTCGTCCGCATCACGGCACTCGCCCTGTCGCTCCTCGGGGCGCACCCTGGCGCCGTGATCGCCCAGCGCACTGACGGGCCGCGCGATGGATACGTGACGACGCCGGACTCGGCGCGCCTCTACTATCGCGTCGCGGGAACGCGGGGCGACACGCTGATCGCGATCCATGGCGGGCCCGGCGTGGATCTCGAGAGCATCGCCGGCGACTTCGCCCCGCTCGCCGAACGGCACGTCGTGATCTTCTACGACCAGCGCGGCACGGGACGGTCCACCCTGCCCCGCGACACCACGACGCTGACCGCCGAGCAGCAGGTGCGCGACCTGGACGCGGTGCGCCGGCACTTCGGGCTGTCGCGCGTCACGCTGGTGGCGCACTCGTACGGGCCGCTGCTGGCGGCGTCGTACGCCATCGCGTACCCCGACGTCGTGAAGCGGATGGTGTTCTTCGGACCGGTGCCGCCGCGGCGCGGCGAGTTCTGGAAGCGGTTCGGCCAGAGCATGGCGGCGCGGATGGACAGCGCTCAACGTCTTCGCCTGGCCGACGCCGGCCGCCGGTTGAGCGACAGCACGGCCGACGCGCGCGCGGCGTGCCGCGACTACTGGGCCGTCGCGATGCGCCCGCGCCTCGCGGAGCCCGACCGCACGCTGCCGCTGATCCGGTCGGACCTGTGCGCGTCGGACGCGGCCGGGATCCGCTACGGCCTGACTACCACGAACCGGGTGGTGATGGGCTCCTACGGCGCCTGGGACCTGCGGCCCGCGCTGGCGGGGGTGTCCGCGCCGACGCTGATCGTCCACGGCGAGGAGGAGTCGATCCCGATGGATCTCGTGATGGAATGGACGACGGCGCTGCCGCACGCGCGCCTGCTGCGCGTGCCGCGCGCCGCTCATTTCACCTACGCCGAGCGCCCGGAGCTGGTGTGGCCGGCAGTGGAGGAGTTCCTCCGCGAGGGCGCGGTGGCTCGTTAGCGCACCGACGCCAGCGGCCGGAAGGAATGCTCGCTCCCGACCGACGGCGCCACGCATTCAACGAGACTACGGTGTCAGGCCCGCCTTCTTCACGACGGTGAGCTTGAGCGACGACGGATACTGCGCCGAGTGGTGCACGCTGTTGTGCGCCACCAGGGCCGCCGACTCGCTGTAGTTGTTCCCGCCCGTGTTCAGATTGCGATCGAAGCGGGGAAAGTTGCTGCTCGACACCTCGATGCGAATGCGGTGCCCCGGCGCGAACCAGTTGCTCGTCGTCATCGGCTGCAGCGCCACCTTGTACACCTTGCCGGGCTCCATCATCACGACCGGCTTGTCATAGCCGTTGCGGTAGCGGACCCGCTGGATCGTCTCGTCCAGGTTGTACGCCCGGCCGTCCGCATCCACGTCGATCAGCTTCACCGTGATGTCGGTGTCCTTGCGATCCGACGACACGAACGTCGTGAACTCGATCGGCCCGCTCACTTCCATCCCTTCGGCGAGCGGCTCGGTGCTGTAGACGAGGACGTCGTCGCGCTCCTCCGACTTCCGCTGGTCGAGCGAGCCGCCCGTGAGGGCGTTCGCCTGGCAGCAGACGTTGCCGCCCACGGACATCACCGGCTTCATCGGATCGTATGCGAAGTTGTCTGGCGTGTCGGCGGCGGGCGGCGTCGTGGTGAGCACGCCGTCGCCATTCAATGTGTTGGCCTTGCCGCCGCTCGAGAGGAAGTACGTGAGCGTCTGCGCGCCTTTTGGCGGCCAGCTGTCCGCCGACTGCCACTTGTTCATGCCCATCGTGTAGTAGCGCACCTTCGGCATCGTGTCGAGCAGGCTCGAACGCTCCCCCTTGAGGAAGATGTCGAACCAGCCGTAGGTGAGCGCGTCGTAGTCGTAGCGCGCATCGCCCACGCTCCGCTCGCCGACGACGGTGTTCTCCGTCGCCCGCTTGTACGAGCAGTGCAGCGTGGGCGCGATCACGGCGTACTGCTTGTCGGCCACGGCCTTGCTCGCCGTCTTTCTGACATGGTTGTACGTCGCGAGGTTCGGGCCCACCGACACGTCGTACCACGACATGAACCAGAGGCCGGGCACGTCGATCTTCATGCTGTCGTCGAACAGGCCGCCGCGATACCACGCCGGATCGTTGGGTGCGCGCTTGATCATCGCGCCGCCGGTGGCGGTGCCCGGCACCGAATCGGCGAAGATGCCGTGCGGGCCGCCGTGCTCTTCCATCATGTTCGTCATCGGCAGCGTCCAGAACGCCGTCCGCCAATCCACCGGCGGGCGACGCTCGGCCAGGTCGAACGACTTGGCGGCGCGGATGAGATCCGCCTGCGACGTGTTCTTCGCAAAGACGGGGCGCACCTGGTTCTGCTCACCCTCGAGCCAGTCGATGAACAGCATCTGCACCGCGCCGCCGCGGTACCAGTTGCCCTGCTCGAAGTACGGCTTCACGCGGCCGACGCCGGCGCCGAAGCCCTGCGGGATGATCGTTGCCAGGCCCTTCGGTCCCTGCGCCGCCACGGCCATCTGCCATTCCGCCGTCGACGAGCAGCCGATGAGCCCCACCTTGCCGTTCGACCAGGCTTGCGTCGAGATCCAGTTGATCTCGTCCACGCCATCACTGAGCGGCGGGCCGAGGATGTCGTACTGGCCTTCGGAGAAGAAGTGGCCGCGCTCGTTGGCGCCGACGTAGGCGTACCCGCGCTTCACCGCGTCGAGCTGCGCCGTCATGTCGGCCGGCGCGCCGAGGTTCACGTCCCAGTAGTTCATGTTGTAGGGCGTGCGCACGAAGATCGCCGGCACCTTCCCCGCCGCGTTCATCGGGCGATAGACGTCGAACGGAATGCGCGTGCCGTCGCGCATCGAGACGATGTGCTTGCGATCGACGACGGCGATGGCCTGGAGCTCCCGCTCGATCGAATCGCGCCGAGCGGCGAGCACGGTATCACGGGCGAGGCGCTGGGCGTGGAGTGGAGCGGCCGCCGAGATGAGGGCCAGCGCGACGGGGAGCAGATGCCTGAACGGAGTTGGCATTGGGGTTGTACCTCGGGTGGTCGAAGGCAGGAAATCAGTAACGACACTGAATGCAAGGAACGAGCGGAAAAGGCTGAAGGACGGATCTGCTCCGTGACCGAGCCGGACCCCGTGCCTCGATGTCGGCTCGGCAACAAGAAAGAGTGATTTTTTTTCTGCCCGGCCAACATCAGTATGGGATGCCGGCCCGAGGTTTGATCCGCTCGTTCCGTCGTTTCCGTCCGTTCCGTGCATTCCGTTGATCTTCGGGTGCGGCTAGGGAATCCGTGCCCCCCACGTCGGACTCGCCGGCTCGTGCATCGCGCGAGTCACGGGATGCTCACGGTCCATGCGCATCGCCTCGGCCACTGCCCGCTCGAGCTGCGGATCGTGGCCGGCGAGCACGTCGCGCGGCCAGTTCTCCACGTCGATGTCGGGCGACGTGCCCACATTCTCGACCGCCCACTTGCCGTTCAGGTCGAAGAAGCCGCCGCGCGGCGCGATCATCGCCCCGCCGTCCACGAACGGCGGCGTGTCCCAGGTGCCCACGAGCCCGCCCCACGTGCGCTTCCCGACCAGGGGGCCGATCTTGCGCCGCTGGAACATGTACGGCATCAGGTCGCCGCCCGATCCCGCCATCTCGTTGATGATCATCACCTTCGGCCCGAAGATGCCCGCCGCGGGTGATGAGAAGGGTACGCGGTCGGCGACCGGGTTGTTGAAGTAGCCGTCCATCTGGCGTCCAACGAGATCGATGATGTAGTCGGCCGCGGAGCCGCCGCTGTTGTACCGCTCATCGAGAATCGCGCCGCGCTTGTTCTGCTGCGCGAAGTAGTAGCGGTTGAACGACGTGTAGCCGCCCTGCGCCGTGTTGGGCAGGTAGACATAGGCGAGCGTGCCGCCACTCAGCGAATCGACGATGCGGCGGTTGCGCTCGACCCACGCGCGGGTGCGCAGCCCCTGTTCGTTGGGGATCGGCACCACCGTGGCGTGGCGCGCGCCGTCCATCACGGGGCGCGACGACACGGTCAGCACGGTCTGCTTGTTGGCGGTGCCGTCGAGCAGGCGGTACACGTTGTCTGAGCCGCGCAGCTCGACGCCATTCACGGCGAGCAGGTAATCGCCCTGGCGCACGTCCACGCCCGGCGCGGCCAGCGGCGCGCGCAGCTCCGGGTTCCACGACTCCGCGTCGTACACCTTCGCGATCCGGTAGCGCCCGTTCTCGATCGTGAAGTCGGCGCCAAGGAGGCCGGCGGTGGTGGGCTGCGCCTCGGGAATGTCGCCGCCGCGCACGAACGAATGCCCGATGGCGATCTCCGCGCCCATCATGTCGAGCAGGTAGTTGAGATCCGCGCGGTGGTTCACGCTGGGCAGGAGCGCGCCGTACATCTTCTTCATCGCCGGCCAGTCGCTGCCATGCATGTTCTTCACGTACAGGTAATCGCGCTGCACCCGCCAGCCTTCGTTGAAGATCTGCGCGAACTCGGCGCGCGGATCCACCTGCATCCGGAGCTGCATCGCGAGCTTGCCCGCGGCGGGCGCCGGCACGGCCTTGTCGGCATCCACGAGGAACAGGCCGCCCGTCGCACCTGGTGTTCTGTATAGAAGCTTCTTGCCGTCCGCGCTCACGGTGTAGTCCACCACGTTCGTGGCGAACGGTGTGGCCTTGCGCTCCTTCAGCGTATAGCGGTGCAGCGCGCCGCCGGCGGGGCCGGTGGCTTCTGCCGTGCCCGTCGCCGGCGTGTTCTCCACCCAGAAGATCGTGCCCGCGGCGGCGGCGGTGACGTCGCGATAGTTGCGCTGGGCGAGCGCCGGCACGGCCACGATGCGCTGCGCGATGCCGTCCAGATCGATCGAGACGACCGGCTTCGACGCGCGCGACGTGCGCACGCTGTCGCCCGGACCCGCCGGCGTGGCGGCCTTCACCGAATCGCTGCGCGCCGCGGCGGCGGCAGCCACGGCCGCCTCCTCATCGGACTCCGGCAGCAGCGGGCTCGGCTCCCCCTTCTTCAGCACGGCGAGGTAGAGCGCCGAGGTGATCGGGCGGTCGTAGGAGCCCATGTCGAGCCAGCCGGAGTTGAGGCCGAAGTTGGTGCTCGCGAGGAACCAGAGGTACTTGCCGCTTGCGTCCCACGCCGGCGACGTCGCGTCGGCGAGACCATCGGTGAGCTGCGACTTCCGGCCGCTCTCTACGTCGTACACGAAAATCGCGCGGAACATCGAGGGCAGGCGCCGCGAGTACGCGATCCACCGCCCATCGGGCGAGAAGCGCGGCGCGAGCGAGCGGTCGGGCATCATGAATGGATCGGTGTCGACCAGCGTGGACTTGCCGGACGCGACGTCCACCACCCAGAGCCGCAGCCCGGTATCGTGGAACAGGATGCGCCGGTTGTCGGGGCTCCATTCGGGCGTGTAGTAGTGGCTCGGCTCGGGCAGCGTGATCTCGCGCTTCGACGTGCCGTCCTGCGAGGCGATGACGAGCTTGTACTCGCCGCTCGCGTCGCTGAACCACGAGATGGACTTGCCGTCCGGGCTCCACGCCGGCTCGCGCTCCGCGCTCCCCGACGCATTCGTGAGATTGCGCGCGTCGCCCTTCTCGGCCGGTATGGTGAAGATCTCGCCGCGCGCCTCGACCGCGGCGCGCTTCCCCGTCGGCGAGAGCGCGAGCGATGCGACACGGGTGGTGACGTCCTTCCACTGCGGCATCATCCACGGGAAGTCGCCGTTGGCGGTGATGCTCACCGTGTGCTCGCGCCCCGTGGCCGGGTCGAGCTCGTGCACCGCGCCGCCCTGCTCGAACACCACGGCGTTGGCCGACGTGGACGCGTCGAGCGTCTTCACGTCGAAGTCGCGGAACGTCGTGACCTGGGTGAGCGCCTTTGACTTGGTGTCGTACGACCAGACGTTGGAGACGCCGTCTCGGTCGCTGAGGAAATAGACGACGTCGCCGATCCAGGCTGGGTCCATCTCCTTGCTATCCGTCCACGGCGTCGTCACGACCTCGTGCGTCGACAGGTTCTCGATCCAGATCGGCCGGTTCTGCCCGCCGCGGTAGTTGCGTCGCTCCTCGTCCCACGAGTTGTTCATCCGGTAGGCAATGCGCTTGCCGTCGGGGCTGATCTTCCCCTGATAGGCGCGCGGCATCGGCATCGCGGATTCCACCGCCCCATCGAGCCCGACCTTGTAAAAGCGCGGCACGGCGCTCGGCGCATTCGCCGCCCGGCCGCTCGCGAACACGATCTCGTTTCCGTCCGGCGTCCACCCCTGCACGACGTCAGCACCGGGGTGATAGGTGAGCCGCTTCGGCTCTCCCCCTTCAATAGGAAGGACGTACACGTCCACGTTGCCGGCGTACTGCGCGCTGAACGCCACCTTGCTCCCATCGGGCGAGAGCTTGGGGTTCACCGCCTCGCCGGCGAAGCTGGTGAGCCGCCGAGCGGATCCGCCGGCCCGCTCGACGATCCAGATGTTGCCGGCGTGGGCGAAGGCGATGTGGCGCTGGCTCACGCTCGGGCTGCGGAGCATGCGGGTCTGTGCGCTGACAGGCGTAGCGGCCGCGAGCGCGAGCGCGGCGGCGAGGAGAATGGGGCGCGTCATGGAAGGCAGGAGAGTCGGCGGCGATCGGGGGGCAGCAACGATTGTTGCGGGTGGTGACGATATCACCGGGAGCGTGCGCCGGATAGACGGGCGCATCGAAGATGCCAGATCCGATCCCTGATACGACGCCGTGACTGCCGTTGCTCGCTTCTCCTTGGCTTCTCCTCAACGCTCAAGGCGGCGTTGTCGTACGACGCGTTCAACGACAACGCCGCCTTGAGCTGTGAGGAAGAGCGAGCAAGGACAGAGCAACGAAAGTCACGGCGGCGAAGGGGATCAGCCGCGCTCTCCGCGACGTGTCGTTACAGAACCGTGGTTGCAGGGTGAAGTCGTCGTTGCGTGACGCCGCGATCGTACAGCCACCCCAATCACGGACCGTATTCATGTCGGTGCGAATGCACTGCCAGCTGGAATTCGTTGGTGACACCGCGACCCTGCACGTCACCGGTTCGCTCGGCAACGATCATGTAGAGACACTCGTCGGCGTCTGCGCCGACATTCCCGAACGCATTCGCACCCTGCGGGTGAACCTTCATGGCGTCGGTCAGCTCAGCGCCGCGACCGGTCCGCTGCGCGAGCTGCTCCACTACTGGCACGACACTCGGCATGGCGAGTTCCGCCTGACCACATCGCACGTGCTCGCCACCTAGTGTGGTAGTCCCCCGCGATCGCGACGCGGGCGTTACCTACCCGTCGCAGGCACGGCACGCGGCGGGAGTTTCGTAGGGGCGCTGGTCACTCTCCTCCACCCACGCCCGCATTGGCACGTCGTCGCGTACGACGGGAACACGCCGGACCGCGCTCATCGTTCCCTTACGTGAGCGCGGTTCAGCATTCCCACCACATCTTCTCGCGACAATGCACCCATCCCTGACCCTGTTCGGTGCCGGCGCCTGGCTCTCCTTCCCATTCTCGCGCGCGGCGGCGTGGTCCACCGCGCTCGCGGAGCACGAGCGGGAGATCGCCGGCTACGTACGGCGAATGCAGGCCGTGCCGCCGGCAGCTTGGGCAGCGCCCCGCGCCGATGGGCGGTGGCACCACGCCGCGGAAGCGCTGCATGTCGTGATGGCGTACGAGCTGTGCGTCCAGGCCTGCCGGGAAGGACGACAGATGCGCCTCGTCGTCTCGCCGCTTGTCGCCTGGGCGTCGCGCACGGTGCTGCTGCCGTTGTTCCTGCGCACTCGGACCTTCCCCCGCAACGCGACCGCGCCTCGTGAGGTCAGGCCCGATATTGCCGTGGCGATCGCGCTGTCGCGCGAGGAGCTCGTCGCCCGACTGCAGGGCGCGGCACACGACGCATCACACCGGCTGTTCGAAGCCGATGGGCTTCATCCGTCGTTTCGCCTCATGCACGCCTACTTCGGCGCACTGCCTCCGCTCACGGCGCTGCGACTGCTCTCCGCCCATACGCGGCATCACACGTCCACCGGACTTGCCCGGCGGCAGACCTGAGCACCCGCCCCGGGCCGGCCGGTGCCCTGCAACCTTCGTCCGCGGCAGCGCGTATGGTCACGCAACCCGGGAGGCGGCATGGAAGGTGAGGTCCTGATGTTCGCGCAGGTGATGACGGTGATCGTCATGTCGACCGCCTCCTTCATCGCCATCGGGCTCGGCACGCGAATCCTCTGGCTTCGAGGGTCAGCCCAACGGCCGGCGGGCGAGTCGCCCCGCAACGACGAGCGCATGCAGCGGCTCGAGACGGCCGTGGATACCATCGCGATCGAGGTCGAGCGGATCTCCGAGGCGCAGCGCTTCATGGTGGGGCTGCTGAGCGAGTCGCTGCCGGCGCGGCGGGCGGAGCTGGCGGCTCCCGAGCAGATCGCGCGCGTGAACACCCCGTACTAGAAGGCAGCACCTTCACGCTCATCCTGAACACCGCGCTGACCTGACCGGCTGGTTGAGTTGGTTGAGCACCGACGCGCGATATATGAACAAACTTTAATGTTTGCGGCTTGTCAGCCCCGACTGTTATCTCTGTCGTCCCCGATGGCGCGGTCCACCATCCGACTCAGACGATGACGTCCGAGCTGCCAATCCCGTTGACCGTGCTGATCGTTGGTGCCAGTGAGGCGCGGTGCGCCGAGCTCGCCTCTGCGCTGCCTGCGGCCGAAATCGACGTGCTCTGCTTCGACAACCTCGACGTCGACCCCGCGACGCCGCGCGAGTTCATCGATCTCTGCATCGTCGATTCATCCGAGGATGACGAGGCGGGGCTCCAGATCGTCGCCCGCGCCCGGCGGCGCTGGTCAACCGTCGGCATCTGCTGCGTGGGCTGCGACGACATCGTCGCCGCGCTCACCGCCGGCGCGGACGACGCGATACCCCGGAGCGCGCCGGCTGTCGTCGTCGCGGCCCAGATCGCCGCATCGTTTCGCCGGGCCCGGATCGCCAGCGCCCAGCTCCGCATCGCGTTCGGCGACGTCGTGTACGACCGCGAGGCGCGCCGCGTGTGGTGCGCCGGCGACGAGGTGCAGCTCACGCCGCGCGAGTTGCGGCTGTTCGACATCCTCTTTCTTCGCGCCGGCCTCCCGGTGTCGATCGACACGCTCCAGAACTATGTCTGGAGCGACGACGTCGCCCCCGAGTCGAACGCCCTGGCGGTGTACGTGAGCTACCTGCGCCGCAAGCTGCAGGGGAGCCGGCACGCGATGGTGGAGACCATGCGCGGCGTCGGCTATCGATTGGCGCGACGGGCGGACTAGCGCACCCCCGGTTGCGTTCACCTCCCCTGCCCCGTCCATTGACGTATGGCAGGCGACCCCACCGTCCTCTCGAAGGCGCTCATCGAGGCCAGCGCCCCCGGCTCCGCCGCGCTCGCGGTGCACGGGCCGCTCGCGGCTGCCATGGACCGTCTCGCCATGCTGGCCGCGTCGGCACTGCGCGCGCCCTTCGCGTTCATCATCCTCACCGGCGACGACGACCGACGCTGCTTCGCCGCGGGCTCGTCGCTCCCCGAGTGGGCGCTGCACGATGCCGGCGCGCTCTGGCGCTCGGGGTTTGTGGAGCTGATCAGCGACGCCCCCGTGCGGATGGGCAATCTCACGCGCGATCTCACCCCGGACCAGCTCGCGGCGTGCAAGGAGCTGGACCTCGGCTCCATCATCGGCGTGCCGATTCGCTCGGCGTCCGGCTCCACGCTCGGCGTCTTCTGCGCCGCGGACCAGCAGCCGTCGCCGTGGAACGAGGACGACCTGGAGATGCTCCAGCGCTTCGCCTCCACCGCCGCGTCCGACTGGGAGCTGCGGCGCACACTGGCCGAGCACGAGGCGAACGAGCGGCGGCTGGGCGCGTTTCACAACAAGGATCCGCTCACCGGCCTCGCCAACCGCGGCGTGTTCCTCGACCGGCTGCGCGTGGCGCTGCACCGGCCGCGCTCACGCGTGGCGGCCGCACTCAGCGAGACGGACGACGACACCGCTGGCGACCCTCCGGTCGACGAGCTGGTGGCCGTGTTCTTCCTCGACGTGAACGATTTCCGTGCGCTCAACGAGCGCTACGGTCACGTCGTGGGCGACCAGATCCTTGCCTCGGTCGGCAAGCGCCTCCAGCAGGAAGTCGGAGAAGACGCGATCGTGTCGCGGCTCGGCGGCGACGAGTTCGCCGTGCTCGTGGAGCGCCTCGATGCCGACTCGGCTGAGATGATGGCGGAGCGGTTCCGCGCGATGCTCTCCCGGCCGACGATGATCGGCGGCGTGGAGATGTCGATCGGCGTGAGCGTCGGTGTCGCGATGAGCACGACGTCGGCCGAGCTGCCGGAACACGTGCTGCGCGGCGCCGACCTGGCGATGGCCCGCGCCAAGAAGGCCACGCGCACCGACGAGGCAGCACGCCCCGTGGTGTTCGACTGGAAGATCGCCGCCGAGGCGCGCTCGCGCCGTCGGCTGGAAGATGAGCTGCGTCAGGCGGTGGCGGCCGAGCAGTTCGTGCTGCACTACTGGCCGATCATCTCGCTCATCGACGGCCGGATCACCGGCGCCGAAGCCCTGGTGCGCTGGCTGCACCCCGTGCGCGGCCTGCTCGGTCCCTTCGAGTTTCTCGGCGTGGCGGAGGAGATGGGGCTGATCTACGACATCGGGCGCTGGGTGCTGCGCGAGTCGTGCAGCCAGCTGCGTGAGTGGAACAAGGGGCCGGCGAGCGAGGCACCGCTCACCATCGCGGTGAATCTCTCGACGCGCCAGTTCAGCGCGAACACCTTCCTGGAAGACATCTCGCGCACCTTCAAGGTGTTCGGCCTGCCGCCAGCGAGCGTGACGCTCGAGGTGAACGAGCGCGTCGTGGCACAGGACGTCGAGAAGGCGGCGGGAGTTCTGGGGGCGCTCCGCGCCCTGGGCGCGCGGATCTTCCTCGACGACTTCGGGAGCGGCAACTCCCCGATCAGCTATCTCCAGCGTCTCCCGCTGGACGGCGTGAAGATCGACCATACGCTGGTGTCACGGATGGACCGCGACGAGAAGTCGCTGCGCCTGGTGCGGTCGGTGGTGGCGCTGGCGCGCGAGTTCGGGCTCGAGGTGGTGGCGGAGGGCATCACGTCGGCGGCCCACCTCAAGATGCTGAAGGAGATCGGTGGCACCCACGGCCAGGGGAACATGTTCTCCCGCCCGGTGGACGCGAAGCGCGTGACGGAGATGCTGGCGAAGCGGCCCTGGTAGGTCCGGAACGGCGCACGGCCATACGCAGGTACTGCGTACTCCGGTACCAGGACTGCGATCAAGGGGTCCCATCAAGGGGTCTGACCCCTTGATCGCCTTGAACCGGTGCTGCATCTGTCTCCGCACCTTCCGACCCTTCCGCAGCCGACATGAACGTCACGGCCGGCGTCATCCTCCTCTATTGCGTCGCCACCGTGGTCGCGATCGTCACGCAGCGCCTCCGCGTGCCGTACACCGCCGCGCTGCTGCTCGTGGGCGTGGCGCTCGGTGGCCTGCACGTCGTTGCATTGCCGCATCTCACCAGGGAGCTGCTGTTCGCGCTCTTTCTCCCCGGGCTCCTGTTCGAGGCGGCGTACCACCTGGAGGTGCGCGAGCTGCGCGAGAACGCGTGGGCGATCGGCGCGCTCGCGGTTCCGGGTGTCGCAGTCGCCATCGCGGTCACGGCGCTCGTCCTCGTCGCCGGCGCCTCACTCCTCGGCCGCGACATCGGCTGGACGACGGCGCTGGTCTTCGGCGGCGTGATCGCCGCCACCGACCCTGTGGCGGTGACCGCGCTCTTCCGCGAAGTCGCGGCCCCGCGACGCCTGCACGTGCTGGTGGAGAGCGAGAGCCTGCTCAACGACGGCACGTCGATCGTGTTCCTCACGCTGATGCTCGCGTACTTCGCCGGCGAGTCGCCGACGGCGATCGCACTGGTGCTCGACTTCTTCCGCATCGCCGGTGGGGGAGCGCTGGTGGGCCTGGTCGTCGGCTGGGGCATCTCCCACATCCGGACACGCCTCGACGATGCCGCAATCGACATCACGCTCACGACGATCGCCGCGTACGGCGCGTTCGTGCTGGCCGAGCAGCTTCATTGCTCCGGCGTGATCGCCACGGTGGCGGCCGGCGTCGTGTGCGGACATACAGGACGACACGACGCGATGACCGCGGGCACGCGCCAGGCGGTCGACGGCTTCTGGGAGTGGCTCGCGTTCGCCCTCAACTCGGCCGTCTTCCTGCTCCTCGGCGCCGAGCTGTCGGGAAGCCTGCTTGTGCACGAGTGGCCACTCGTACTGCTCGGCGCCGGCGCCGCGCTCGCGGCGCGCGCCCTCGTCGTCGAGTTGGTGGGGCTCGGCCTCCAGCGTACGACCGAGCGCCTGCCGCGTGCGTGGCGGGTGGTGATGGTGTGGGGCGGGCTGCGCGGCGCGCTGTCGCTGGTGCTGGCGCTCGCGCTGCCCACGAGCGCGGGAAACCGCCCGCTCATCATCGCGCTCACCGCCGGTACCGTCATGCTATCCCTGGTGGGACAGGGCGCGACGATGTCCATGGTGCTGCGCCGTCTCGGCGTTGCGGGTGCTGCCGGTGCGGACCGGGCTCGCGACTGAGGTCGCGGCCCGGCCGCACGGTGCCGCGCGTCTACTTCACGTGCGCGCGTTGCACGTGGATTCCCTTCGCGTCGCGCATGCCCATGTACACCACGCCCCCCGCCCCGAAGCCGACGATCACCGATCCGGCCGGCACCATCACTCGATCGATGAGCTTCCCGGTGCGATCGATCACCTCGTACACGGCACCTGACGTCGGCTTCGTGGGAATCGTGCGCACCCACAGCCGGCCGTCCGCGTCGGCCCGCACCGAGTTGGGGCCGAACACCGGCTTGTAGTCCGGCAGGTCGGACGCCGGCACGAAGTTGAGCGGCGGCGGCGTGCCGCCACCCGGCGGAGGACCGCCCACGACGACCTGCTGTCCGCCGCCCGGGCCCGCGCCCGGAGGCGGACCACCGGGGCCCGGGCCATCCATGCGGATCACCATCATCCCGGCGCCACCGGCCGGTCCCCCGCCCCCGCCACCCATCGAGAAGCCTGTGTTCCCGCCGGCCGGCGCGCCGCCGGCGGCACGCGCCCGCGTCATCGCCGCCTTCGTCGAATCGATGAACGTCGCCTTGTCGTCGTCGCTCAGGCGCTGCCAGTCGTACGGCACCTTCTCCCCCTTCTGCATCGTGCCGTCGGCGGAGATGAAGTCCACGCGGTAGTCGCGGCCGCGCACGACGGCGATCGAGCCGTCGCTCATCACCACCCACTCATCCACGACGGGAAGCGGGTTGATGAACGACGTCATCCGGACGCCGGTCGAATCGTGCTCCACGTTCATCTTCGGGCGGTACACCTTGAAGTATCCGGCCGTGTCGAGCTTCCGCGTCGCGAGGTCGAAGCGCACGATCGCTTCGGAGTCGGGCAGCACCGGCATCCCGCCGGCGCCCGGTCCGCCGGGCCCGAAGTTCGGGCGCGCGAACGCGCGGTAGATCAGGCGTCCCTTCACGTCGAAGCCCGGCGTGCCCGCCGCACCGCCGGTGAGGAACCCGACGTCGTTCGGCCGGGGCGCGGCCATCACGCGCGCGATCTTCCCGGCCGGATCGATGACAAGCATCGAGAGCGATGCCGGATCCACGAACAGCGTGGAGTCGCCGCGATAGGCGATCAGGCCGCCCGGACGCGCACCGTATGCGCTCGCCGTGCTGCTCGTGGAATCGGCGACCACGCCGACCAGGGCGAGCGTCGAATCCAGCAGCAGCACGCGCCGGCCGGCCTGGTCGTTCACGAGCACGTTGCCGTTGGGCAGCTGCCGCACCGCGGCGAGCGAGCGCACGGTCTCCGTGCTCGTCGCCGACGGAGCGGGGAGTGGACGGACGACGACGCTGGCCGTCTGCGCGGAGAGCGGAGGCGCGGCGAAGATCAGCGATGCGAGTCGAAAGAGAGTCTTCACGGGATGTACCGGTGGGTGGCAAGAATGGTCCGATCCAAAAATGGTCCGATCTTATAGATGTAACGGCGTGGGCGTCCCTGCGCTCTTGCCTGGCTCGTCCTCACTGCGCACTGCGGCGTTGGCGCAGGAAACATGACCGACCTCGGGAACAACACCGCCGTGAGCATTGAGCAACTGCAAGGAGCGAGGCAAGAGCGCCACAGCTCGATGCTCACGGTCCATGGATGATGATCCGTTCACCCCCGCCGCTGCCGCCCCCGCCGCCCCCGCCCATCATCATGCCGCCCATGAATACCCCGCCACCCGTATTGCCGGCCGTCCCGCTCCGGATGCCCGCCAGATAGCGCCGATCGAGGTGGCTCGCGACGAGCGCGGGCAGCTTCTGCTTCTGGTCCGGCGTGAGCAGGCCGTTGATCGTCGGCGCGAGCGCGATGAGCATGTCGACGCTCGCCTCGCGCGCACGCTTGTAGCGGCTGTACGCGTCGTTCTGGTCGTAGCTCACCGGCAGCGCCGCCAGCTCCCTTGCCACGCTGCTCCAGATGGAATCGAGCCGCACGGTGTACGCGCGGTTCATGCTCGCCAGCGAATCGGCCTGGAGCCCCGTCAGCTCGAGCGTGTCGCTCTGCCGCAGCAGCTGCGACATCGGGTTCAGCACGCCGCCCGAGCCGTACATCCCCTTGATCATCTGCTCGCTCATCTTCTGCCCGTCGCGCGTGCGGCCGCGATCGAGCTGCTGGGTGAGCGTCTGCCGCTCGCGCGACGGCCCAACGTCTACGCGCACCGACATCGTGAGCGTCACCGGCTGGCGGAATCGGCTGAACTGCGGATTCGTGCTGCCGAAGCGCGGGTTCACCTCGTACTTGTAGCTCATGGCAGCCGGATCGAAGCCGCGCACGTAGAGCAGCGTCTGGTCCGGGAAGGCGAACTGTCCCCACCCGCGCAGGTTGCCCTGCCCGTGCAGCAGCAGGTCCGCCGCGCCGAGCGGGTTGTTCACAGAGAACGACAGCGTGGCACGCTGAGGGAGTCGAATCTTCGTGGGATTGAACGAGATGTTGAGGTTCGCGCTCGACGTCCACGGCCCCTGGCAGCTGTTGCGCGTCGCGAGGTGGCCGAGCTGCGAGGCGAGGCAGTCGCGCGCCGACGCCGATCCGCTCTCGAGCAGGGTCCGGATCGCCGATGCAACCGCCGGCTCAGCGGCCGACGTCGGATCGAAGATGAACGCCCGGTCGTTGTTGTAGCCGTCGCCGTTCACGTCCCCCTGGATGAGCGGCGTGAAGGTGGCACCGCTCGAGAAGCGGCCGAACCAGTTCACGCGCACCGCGTCGAAGAAGTTGAAGCCCAGGTTGTACGTGATCTGGTGGCGCGAGTCGAAGTTGGCGCGGCTCCACTCCACCGAGAGCGGGTTGCCGGTGGTGCTGCTGAACCCGCGGACCTGCTCGCGGTTGTTCGCGTACACGTAGCTCGCGTTCCAGGTGAAGTCGCTGCTGAAGTTCGTCGGGTTCAGGCCGAGGCGAAGCTGGCGGCTCTCCCCCACGAGATCCGAGCGCTGTTCGCTCACGCGGTTGAGCACGTCGCTCACCCGTGCGTCGCGCGACGCGATGGCGCCCGTCGCCGGCACGATGCTGGTCGGCAGCACGTACACCGGCCGCAGGTCCTCGCCCGCGAGCACGAAGCGCGGCACGCCGGAGAAGTTGAGGTCGACGAAGCTGCTCTGGTTGACGTTGTGCGAGTACGTCCCCTCGACGGTGGCGCTGAAGCGGTTGCCGAGAATCGGACCGTTCCACTGGAGGTTGCCCCGCACGCTGCGCGGCGCGGCGAAGTCCTTCGCGAACATCGTCACGTTCGGCGCGCTGTTGGCGAACACGCCGCCCGTGGTGCCGTCGGCGCACGTCGTGGGAATCGTGGCCGGATCCCGCACGTAGGCGTTCCAGTCGGGCGTTGGGGCGGCGCTGCCCACGCAGGTGAGCTGCTGAATGGCGCCGGGCAGCCCGGTGTTGTCGATCGCGCCGCCGACGAGCGACGACTGCGGCATGTTCTGGAACATGCCGATCCCCCCGCGCACCACCGCGCGCGGCGCGCGTGCGGCGCCGTCGAACGCGGCGATCTGGGTGGCGGCGCCGTAAGTCCACGAGAAGCCGATCCGCGGGCTGGCGTACACGCGATTCGGCGTCTCGTCGTTGCGTCGGCCGAACGCCGTCTGGATGTCGGGATTGAACAGCGGCGACGCGGAGAAGCGGTTCGCGTCGAGCCGCACGCCGTACTGGATCTGCAGGTCGGGCGACCGCTTGTACGAGTCGCCGAGCGAGATGGCGCCGGACGTCTGGCTGGCGCTCTGCACGCGTGGCGAGAGCGCACGCGTGAACGACGTCGGCCGGTTGGCGGCGAGGTCGGCGAGCGAGTTGAAGTAGAAGGTGCCGAGCGCGTTCGTCGTCTGGTCGCGCTGGTAGGCGTCCTGCCGCACCTCGCTCGTGAACTTGATCCGGTGCTTGTTGTTCTTGGTGAACCACGAGAGCTGGTTGCCGGCGTTGACGCCGAGGTTGCGTCCGCTCGTGCCGAGGAACGGGTTGCCGCCGAAGCTCGCCTGCGCCACGCTGCTCGTGCCGTCGGCGAAGCTCGAGTTCACGAGCACGTTGGCGTTCGGCAGGTTGCTGTACGGCGACCCGGACTGCTGGTTGCCGCTGAACCCGATGTTGCTCTCGCTGAGCAGCGTCTTCACGTAGGCGGTGTGGGTGCCGTTCACGCCGCCGTTCCAGCTCGTGCGGTCGCCGCTGTGGGCGGGAAATTCGCTCGTGAGCGGGCCGGCCGGCGTCTGGCGCGACCCGAAGCCATTGAAGGTGACGTTGAACGTCTGCCCCGTGCTGGAGCTCGGCGGCGTGAAGTCCATGCTGCCGAACAGCGAGCCGTTGTCGCTCAGCCGGCTGCTCGGCGACGCGCCGTTCACCAGCGTGGGCACCTGCGCCTGCTGGAGCAGATCGATCAGCCGCGCCACCGAGTCGGCCGAGATGCCGGCGGACTGCAGCCCCACCGGATTGGTGTTGAGCAGCGAGTACAGATCGTTGCTCCGACGGCCGAGCTGGTACGCCACGTTGTAGAACGCCTTGTCCATCACGATGGGGCCGGCCAGCGCGCCGCCGAGCGACACGTTGGTGTACTGCTGTCCGAGCGCGCGCGCCGTGGGGTCGGTCCACTGCAGGCTCGGCGAGTCGAGATTGAGCGAGTTGCTGCGGCGGATGAAGTTGGAGCCGGGCCCGGTGCGGATGTTGAACTGCGCGCCGCTGAATCCACCCCGGCTCACGTCGTATGGCGTCGTCACGACCGACGTGGAGACGTTCGCGTCGCGCGGGATGCTCGAGCTGCTGAACGGATTCCCGTTGAGGGTCGTGCTGTTCTGGTCGGCCGAGAGGCCGAGGACGGAGAAGCCGGCCGGGTCGCCGTCGGCGCCGGTGACCGAGGTTACGCCGGGGATGGTGGCAGCGATCGCATTGAGGTCGCCCTGTTGGTTCGCCGCCACGGCGGCATTGGTGGCCGCCTGCTCTGTGCCGCTGATGTCGGGCTGCTTCCCATCGCCGCGCCCGACGCGGTTGCGGTCGGCGGCCACCCGCACGGTGTCGAGCATCGCCGCGGCGCGCTGCATCCGCGCGTCGGCGACGAGGATCTCCTGGTCGGCCGTGCGCTTGACCTCGAACCGGCGCGGGCTGAAGCCGATGGCGGTGAAGCCCATGAAGTAGTCGCCCTCGCCGCCCGGAAAGGTGATGGTGAAGCGCCCGCCGGCATCCGTGCGCGCGAAGCGATTCACGCCGCCGCTGACGGAGGTGGCGGTCACGTTGGCGTTCTCGATCGGGGCGTCATCGGGGCCGGTGACCTGGCCGCGGATCACGTCGACGCCCTGCGCGGTGGCGTCGGCGCGCGGGACGAAGAGGGCAGCCAGGACGAGGAGTGCTATGGAAAGGAGACGGCGGATCACGTTGTGGAGTGCTCGGTGGGGCGCGGCCGGTTGGCGTCGACGGGCGTTGGACACCGGGCGGGGGTGGAAGGATTACTCGGGAAGGTACGCACTGCAGTAGTTCGTGTCGGATGGCCTCGATCGGCGACAATCGTCAATGGGCGTCCGCCGGCACCTCGGCGTCCATCGCCGGCCGCCGCAGCAGCAGGATCGCCGGCGACACCAGGACGAACACGATCAGCACGAACAGCCACGCGTCGTTGAAGCTCAGCATCGACGACTGCTGCATCACCTGGCCGTTGAGCGCCTGGAGCGCCGCGTTCTTGGCATCGAAGGCGTTCATCCCGCGCGCGATGAAGCCGCGCGTCAGCGCCTGGATGCGCGTGTCGGTCATCAGCTCGCCCACGCTCAGGTTGCTCACGAGGTCCGCATGATGGAACTCGCGATGCCTGGCCACATAATTGGCCAGCACCGCGATCCCGAACGAGCCGCCGAGCTGTCGCGCGAGGTTGATCAGGCCGGCGGCCTGCTGCGCTTCGCCCGGCTCGAGGCTCGCGTACGCGACGTTGTTGATTGGCGTGAACAGCATGCCCAACCCGAACCCCCGCACGAGGAGCGCGGCCCGCACGTCGCTTTCACCCGCCGCCGTCGTCAGGTGCCCCATCTTCCACATCGAGACGGCGAACAATGCGATGCCCATCGCGATCAGCACGCGTGGATCCGCGAGCGGTCGCTTGCCGTTCAGCAGGTAGCCGCACAGCAGCGCGCTCGCTCCGGTGGCCAGCCCGCCCGGCAGCATCGCCAGCCCCGTCTCGGTGGGCGTGAAATGCAGGATGCCCTGCGCGAACATCGGGAAGAGGAACACCCCGCCCTACAACCCGAAGCCGAGCGAGACGAACAGGAGGATCGACGCCGACAGGGTGCGGTTGTGCAGCACGCGGAAGTTCACGACCGGGTGCTGGTTGCGCGAACTGAGCTCCCACCACACCATCGCGACCATGCACGCGCCCGCGAGGATCGCCAGCCGCAGGATCGCCGCGTCCTGGAACCAGTCCTTCGCGTTGCCTTCCTCCAGCACGTATTGCAGTCCGCCTACGCCGGCCGTGAGCAGCCCGATGCCGATCCAGTCGACCGGGTTGCGGTGTGCCTCCTGGTCGGGCGGATCATGCAGAAAGGTGCTCACGAGAAACACCGACGCGATGCCGATGGGCACGTTGATGAAGAAGCACCAGTTCCACGTGTAGTTGTCGGTGATCCAGCCGCCGAGCGTTGGACCGAGCGTCGGCGCCACGATGATGCCGAGCATGAAGATGGCCTGCACCATCCCCTGCTCCTCGCGCGGAAAGATCTGCCGCAGCGTCGCCTGGGCCGTGGAGAGCAGCGCGGCGCCGCCCGCACCCTGGACGATGCGCCAGAACACCAGCTGGGCCAGCGAGCCGGATGTGCCGCAGAAGAACGACGCGGCGATGAACAGGACGATCGAGAAGGTGAGATAGCGCCGCCGCCCGAATCGCGCCGCGAAGAACGCGGTCATCGGCAGGAAGATCACGTTCGACAGGATGTACCCGGTGGCGACCCAGCCGATCTCTTCCTGCGTGGCGCCGAGGTTCCCCGCCATCTGCGGCAACGCGACGTTGATGATCGTGGTGTCGAGCACCTCCATCACCGCGGCCGTGATAAGTCCGGCGAGGATGAGCCAGCGATAGCGCCGGACGAAGTCGGCCGCGTCCTGGGCACGATGCTCGGCCGTGACGGACAATTGCCTGAAAGCCATGCCGTTCTTGTTCCTGGTCGGGTGTGGCCATGCGGAGGCGACCCGTATCGCGAAACCCGGGCCGGTTCAACAAGAAGGGCGGGAACGCGAAAGCGTTCCCGCCCTTCACACCGATCCGAGCCGCGTCAGACGCGCACGCCGGCCAGCACCTTGTCGAGCGTGATCGGCAGCTCGCGCACCCGAACTCCCGTCGCGTTGAACACGGCGTTGGCGATCGCCGCGGCCACGCCCGTGATCCCGATCTCCCCCACCCCCTTCACGCCGATCGGGTTCACGTACGGATCCACCTCGTCCACGAACGTCACGTCGATCGACCCGATGTCGGCGTTCACCGGCACGTGATACTCGGCGAGGTCGGCGTTCATGTAACGGCCGGTGCGGTGATCGACGAGCGTCTCCTCCTCCAGCGCCATGCCGATCCCCCACACGATGCCGCCCTGGAGCTGGCTGCGGGCCGTCTTTGCGTTGAGGATCTTGCCGGCGCCGTAGGCCGCGACGATGCGCGGGATGCGGATCTCGCCAAGGTCGCGGTCCACCAGCACCTCGGCGAACACGGCGCCGAACGCGTGCGACGAATACGCCTGGCTCTCTCGGCCCGGCGCGCTGTCGGTACGCACCTCCACCGTGTTGTTGGGCTGGCGGCGCAGCAGCGCGGCGTAGCTTTCCCCCTTCGCGCTGTCACCGGTGAGGAACATCCGCCCGTCCGCGGCATTCACGGCGGTCGCCAGCGCGCCGTGCAGCGGCGACGCGATGTCCGCGATGGCCAGCGAAACAAGCTTGTCCCGGGTGGCCGTACACGCCTGATGCACCGCGCTGCCGGTCGAGGCGGACGTCATCGATCCCCCCGCCACCGGGCTCGGTGGCATGCGCGAGTCGCCGAGCTCGAAGCGGACCTGCTCCGGCGCGAGCGCCAGCGCGTCGGCCGCCACCTGGGTCATCACGGTGTACGCACCGGTGCCAAGGTCGTGCGCCGCCGACTGCACCAGCGCGCGCACGTCATCCGCCCCGCCGGCCGTGAGGCGCACCGACGCCGATGCCGGAAAGCGATAGGTCGGGTACGTCGCCGACGCCATCCCGTAGCCGACGAGGATCTCGCCGTCGCGGTTGGCGGCCGGTGCCATGGAACGCCGCGCCCAGCCGAACTTCTCCGCGCCGATGCGATAGCACTCGCGCAGCGACTTGCTGCTCCACGGCTTGCCCGATTCCGGGTCCTTCTCAGCGTAGTTCTTCAACCGCAACGCCAGCGGATCCATGCCGAGCGATATCGCCAGCTCGTCCATCGCGCTCTCGAGCGCGAAGGTGCCCGGTGCTTCGCCTGGCGCCCGCTGGAAGGTGGGATGGCCGAGATCGAGCTTCACCAGCCGGTGCGTGGTGACCTGGTTCGGCACCGCGTACAGCATGCGCGTCACGTTGGCGCACGATTCGGTGTAATCCTCGAACCGCGACGTGTGCGACACGCTTTCGTGGCGCACCGCTGTCAGCGTACCGTCGCGCTTCGCGCCGAGCACCACGCGCTGTTCCGTCTGGGGCCGGGCGCCCACGGGGCCGAACATCTGGCGGCGCGAGAGCACGAGCTTCACGGGGCGGCCCACCTCCCGTGCCGCCATGGCTGCGAGCGGCACGTGCGACCACATCAGCCCCTTGCAGCCGAACCCGCCACCCACGAAGTGCGACACGACGCGCACGTTCTCCGGCGCGAGACCCACGATGCCGGCGAGCGAGTCGCGCTCGCCGATCACGTACTGGGTCGCATCCCACACGGTGAGCTTGTCGCCCTCCCACGCCGCGATCGTCGCGTGGGGCTCCATCGGGTTGTGATTCTCGATCGGCGTCGTGTACTGGGCGTCGACCTTCACCTCCGCGCTGGCCAGGCCGGCACTCACGTCGCCTCGCTTCGAGTCGGGCTGCCCGCCGAAGCCGGGCGGCGGCGCGTAGCCGGTCGCCTTGGCGGCGTGCATGTCGAGTCTCGGCTTTCGCGTGCCCCCGTACCGCACCGTCACGCGTGACGCGGCGTCGGTTGCGCGCTCGAGCGTGTCGGCGATGACGAGGGCGATCGGCTCGCCGTTGTAGCGGACGATGTCGCTTTGCATGAGCGACAGCGCTTCGGTGCCGAACATGCCCACCTTCTTCATCGGCAGCTTCGGCGCGTTGAGGTGTGTCATCACCTTGATGACCCCCGGCACCGCTTCGGCCGCCTTCGTGTCGATGCTGGCGATCCGTCCCACCGGTACCGTGCTCGTGACGATCACGGCGTGGACGACATTCGCCGTCGGGAACTCGGCGGCGTATCGCGCGCCGCCGGTGACCTTGAGGCGTCCGTCGACTCGGTCGATGGGAGCGCCCACCGACGGCGCAGCGCCGGTGACGATGTCGCGAGCCTTGTTTGAGATAGTCATGGTCAGCCCATTGCCGCGACGGTGGTGAGCGCGCGCACCATGGTGCGCTTCGCGAGCTCGATCTTGAAC
>JBBQDE010000004.1:0-24015 GCA_038319425.1 Gemmatimonadales bacterium | reverse complement strand
CTCGCTCGCGTCGGCGAGATAGTCCAGCACGGCGTCGAAGTCCGCGCGTGCCAACGCCGCGTACGGCGCCGCTCGGCGCACCAGCGCATAGGCGTCGTCGTCGCGCCATCGGGCGACCGCCGCCATCCCGACGATCTGCTGCGCCAGTACGTCCAGCGGCGCCACAGGCACACGCACCGGGTCGAGCTCCCCCGCCCGGCAACGTTCGCTCACGACGAGGCACTCCAGCAGATCGTCCACGCCGGTGGCGATGAAGCGGCCGCGTGGATGCCGGTCGATGCGATGCCCCGAGCGGCCGATGCGCTGCAGCGCACGCGTGACGTCGCGCGGCGAGCTCACGAGAATCACTTCGTCGACCGTCCCGATGTCGATGCCCAGCTCGAGCGATGTCGAGGTGACGACGACGCGCAGCTCGCCGGCTCGCAGGCGTTCCTCCACGTCGAGTCGCGACTCGCGCGCCAGCGACGAATGATGCGCCGCTACGTCGTCTTCGGCGAAACGTTCGCGCAATCGGTGCGCGAGCCGCTCCGTGGCGCCACGCGTATTGGTGAAGACGAGCGTCGTGCGCTCGCCGGTGACGCGCGCCGCGACGGCCTGGGTCACCGCGCGCTGCACGCGCTGCGGATTGGGCACGACCTCGCCTCCCAGGGCCGACTGCACGGCGAACACGGCGTCACGCGGCGCGCGCCACGCCACGATGCGTGGCGTGCGCTCCGTGCCGCACAGCCACCGCGCCACTTCGGCCAGCGGCGCCACCGTCGCCGACAGCCCCACGCGCACGGGATCGCGTGCCGCGGCTGCCGCCAGTCGCTCCAGCGAGAGCGCGAGGTGCACGCCACGCTTGCCGCCGGCAAGTGCGTGCACTTCGTCCACGATCACCCAGCGTACCGACTGAAAGTGCGGTGCCATGGACGCCGTCGAGAGGAGAATCGCCAGTGATTCGGGCGTCGTGACGAGCACGTGCGGCGGTCGTGTGATCAGCCGCCGCCGCTCGGCCGGCGTGGTGTCGCCTGTTCGCTGCGCCACGCGAATCGGCGCGGAGTCGCTGTTTTTGGCCTCCTCTCCCGTGCCGCACCCCACCCCAAGCCGGGCGCAGATCTCCGCGAGCGGCCGCTCGAGGTTGCGCTGGACATCGGCGCCGAGCGCGCGCAGCGGGGAGACATACACCGCCTGGATCCCCGCGCCCAGCGTACCGGTTTCGAGGGCGGCCACGAGCTCCGACAGCACGGCCAGGAAGGCGGCGAGCGTCTTTCCCGTTCCTGTCGGCGCGGAGATCAGGACGTGCTCGCCGGCATGGATGGCGGGAATCGCGGCGACCTGCGGCGGTGTAAGCGCGCCGAAGGTATCCGTCACCCAGCCGCGCACGGCGGGCGTGAGGACGCGGAGCGCGGCCCGCGCGGCCGCGGCCGATGCCGGGCCACGCGTGGGTCGGCTCATCCGTCCCCCGCCAGCTCGCGTACACGCTGCAGCGTGTCGATCTCGGCGGCCGGCTTGTCGTCGCGCACGCGCACGATGCGCGGAAAGCGCAGGGCATAGCCGGCCTTGTGGCGTGCCGATTTCTGCACGATGTCGAACGTCACCTCGAGCACGACTTCGGGACGGACGGTGTGAAAGCGCCCGAACTGCTGCACCGTGATCGCCTTGAGCCGATGGGTGAGCTCGGCGATCTCCGCGTCGGTGAGCCCGTTGTACGCCTTCCCGACGTTGAGCAACGTGGGGTCCGATTCCGACGCGCGCACCGCGAAGGTATAGTCGGACAGCACGCCGTTCCGCCGGCCGTGCCCGCGCTCCGCGCCGGTCACCACCACGTCGAGCGTCGCGAGCGCGCGCTTGAGCTTGATCCATGTCTTGCCGCGACGACCGGGCGTGTATGGAGAGCCGGGTTCCTTCGCGAGGATCCCCTCGTTGCCGCCGGCGCGAGCCGCGTCGAATCCGGCGTCCACTTCCACCTCGGTCGTGACGAGCCGATACGGCGCGAGGAACGCTCCGTCGCCGGGCCACGCCAGCGACTCCAGCATGGACCGCCGATCGCGCCACGCACTCTCGATCACCAACGTGGAGCTGGACGCCAGGATGTCATATGCCACGAAGGCCACGGGCAGCTCGGCCATCAGCTCCACCGTCGGCGCCTTGCGGCCGAGCCGCCGCTGCAGCGTCGCGAAGGGACGAGCGCGTCGCGGCTCGTCCGGGTCCACCGCGAGCAGCTCCCCGTCGAGCACGAGGCCGCGGCCGAGCCCGCGCAGCGACGCCACGACGTCGGGGTATCCGTGCGTGATGTCGTCGAGCGTGCGCGAGTACAACCGCACGTCGTCGCCGTCCACGTGCGCCTGCGCGCGAATCCCGTCGTACTTGTCTTCGAGAACGAATGGTCCCGGCATCGTCGCCACGATGTCGGCTGCTGTGGGCAGCGGCTGCGCCAGCATGAAGCCCAGCGGGTGAAAGAGTGCGAGCGTGGCCTCCTCGAGCGCGTCGCGCCTCGCGAGCACGGCCACCTCGCCCACGTCGCCGCGAAGGAGATTCGCGTGGCGCACGGCGCCCAGCGTGCGCCCGAAGACGCGCGCCACCGCCTCCTCCACCTGGGCCTCCTTCAGCCCGATCCGCAGCTCACCGCCGAGCAGTTTGGCGAAGTAGCGTGCTTCGTCGGCGCCGAGCGCGCCGAGCGTGTTGCGGACGATGACGCGCCGCGCCCCGGTGCCGCGCACCGCAGCGAGCGAGGCGAATTGCGCCGACATCCATTCGAGGCTCTGCCCGCCGGTCGGCCGACCCGCGAGCACATCACCCACCATGTCGCCCGCGTCGCCCTGTCGCGTGTACGCCTCCGCCAGGGCATCCTCGCTCGCCCCGGTGAGCTCGGCCAGCGCGTCCCACAGGATGGAGCCTCCCACCCTGGTCGTGCGCTGATCGTGCCGCGGAAAGACGATGCCGGACAGGAAGTGTGCGGCAATCGACAGCGACTGGTCGTCGAGCGTGGGCAGATAGGCCTCCAGCACGGCGAGCTTCTCGAGCCGCTTCGCCGTCGCGCGAACGCGATCCGCCGCGAGGACCCAGCGCGCGAAGCTGTCGGCGGCGAGCGAGTCGTGGTCGCTCATCGCAGGTCCAGTGAGCCTTGCATGGGCGCGGTCTCGACGGAGGGATCGCCTTCATCGTCGTCGCAGAGATCCTGTGGGTGCGACCCCAGATGCTCCGCCGGGAGCCCGAGTGCGCGCAGTCGCTCCGCGAACGTATCCGGTCCATGGACGGTATAGATGCGCCGCGCGCCCGACTCGCGCGCGGTGCGCACCAGATCCTCGTAGTCCGCATGGTCCGAGAGCGGCAGCACGAGGTCGCAACCCTTGTAGATGTTGTGAGCGCCGGGGTGATACGCCCAGCCCGTGAGATGGCAGATGCGTTTCTTCGGCAGTCCCTGCACCATGGCTGTCTTGCGCGTGGACGGAGTGGTGAGCAGCACGCGTCGTCCCACCTCGCCGCGCTTGTACGAAGTCCAGATGCCTGGTCCCGGGAACGGGTGGCCCAGCCGCACGTGCAGCCGGCAAAGGTTCGCGATCGCCCCGTGGAGCACGACATCGTACCCGTGCCCAGTGAGATGGTAGAGCGCCTCCTGTCCCTTGCCCAGCGCATACGCCAGCACCACGGGCGTCGCGTCCTCGGCGAACGCGGCGTCCACGAACGCATGCAGCTGCCGCACGAGTGAGTCGTCCGTCGGGAAGACGTAGCGAGGCTCGCCGAAGGTGCACTCCATCACCAGCTCGTCGCAGCGCGTAATGCGGCTCGGCGGCGTGAAGGGATTGACGCGCAGCTTGTAGTCGCCCGTGTAGACCAGCGTGCCGCCGTCCGAACGGACCTCGAGCATCGCGGCGCCCAGGCAGTGCGCGGCGGAGCGGAGCACGATTTCCGCGTGTCCCATCGGAGTCGGCGTGTCGTACGGAATGACGAAGGCATCGCGCGGACCACGCCGCGCCGAGTGCAGGGCCGCCGTCTCCGGCGTGCAGACGATGCGGTCGGCCTTCGAGCAATGATCGGCGTGGGCGTGCGAGACGAACACGGATCCCGGCGCCCAGCGCGCGTCGAGGTACAGCCCGGCTGAAGGCACGAAAAGCCCGTACCGGGTGACCTGAAGCAGTGAGTGAGTCGAGCCGGCTGGCGAAGGCATCGACGGCGAGAGTGACACATTCCGGGCCACCGCCGCCACCGCCCTAGCGTGGCTTGGCGCTCAGCGTCTGAGGCAAACGCTCGCCGTGCGCGGAACACTGAATGAGCAGCTCGCCTTCCGCGGCGTGAACCGAATCGTGTAGCTCTCGTCGCCGAGCGAGCGGCGCACGCCGTCGATCCAGCCATAACAGAGTGCCTCGTCCACCGACTCGGGCCAGGTGATGCTCGGCCTCCCCGTCTCCTTCTTGTAGAAGCCGACGATGAGCTCCGAGGCTTCGCCATGGCTCGCATCGAGCCAGTCGCGAAAGTCCGCCGGCGTCGCGAAGAAATGAGGGACGTCCATAAGGACAACCTACGACGGGAGTCGCCACCTCGGAGGGGGAATCGGCGATTCCCCGACTGCCCTGCCCCGGCACCCATCACTAGCCTTCGCCCATGGATTTCATGTGGGCGGATACGCTGTTGGCCGCCGAGCGCGCGTACGTCATCCGCCTGCTGGTGTGGGGGGGCGGCAGCATGGTGGCTGGCACGGCGCTGCTCGCCTGGCTGCGCGCCGGCCGGCGACGATCGGCGCTGCTCGAGCACTTCGGCCTCCAGATCGCCGCCTGGGGTGCGGTGGAGCTGTCGCTCGGCCTCGTCTTGCGGGGGTCGCTGGCGGCGCGCGACCTCTCAGGCGCCACTCGGCTCGACCGGTTCCTCTGGCTCAACGTCGGCCTCGACGGCGGCTACCTGCTCGTGGGCGCCACCCTGGTGGTCACGGGATGGTCGCTCGGGCGGCGGATGGGAATGGTCGGCGCCGGGATCGCGGTTGTTCTTCAGGGAATCGCGCTTGCTCTGCTGGATCTGGTGCTCGCCAGCCAGATCTCACGCTGAGCACGTGCGCACCGCACCCGCCGTGCGGCAGCAGTGTTCGCCCACTCGCAGTATGTTTCGCTCCCTTCCCCAATGCTCTCATGCCTTCTGTCGTAGCATGACGTGACGATGACCCGCGGCTATTCCGATCGGATCAACCATGCCTTCGCCTTCGCGGCGAAGCACCACGACCGACAGGTGCGCAAGGGCACGCGGCTCCCGTACCTGACGCATCCCGCGAACGTCGCCGTGATCCTCACGCGCTATGGGCAGGACGAGCAGACGATCGTCTCGGGGATCCTGCACGACGTGATCGAGGACTGTGTGCGCGATGGGTTCACGCGGGACATGCTCGAGCAGCGCATCGGCGACAAGTTCGGGCCGGATGTGCTGGACACGGTGCTGGCCGTCACGGAGCGCCAGGTGGACGAGGAAGGGATCGAGCTGTCGAGCGAGGAGCGGAAGGACGACTATCTCGCGCGCCTCGCCGCCGCGTCGGACAGTGCGCGCTGGGTATGTGCGGCGGACAAGATTCACAACGGAAGCTCCATCGCCGCGGACCTCAAGCGCACGCTCGACCCCGATACCGTCTGGTCACGGTTCAACGTGGGACGGCTCGGCACGGTGCGGTGGTACCGACGGGTCTACGATCGCCTGCGAGAGCTCGGGTTCGCCGCGCCCATCATGTCCGAGCTGCGCGAAGTCGCCGAGGAGCTCGAGCGACTCGGCACCGGCGCGTCGACGCGGTAGCGCGCGCCGTCAGACTCCCGCGGCGGTCAGGACGGGCGACGGTGTGGGATACGTCCGCACCACGTACTCCTCGAGGATGCCGAGGAACTCCTGCACGATGCGATCGCCCTTGAGCGTGGTGAACAGCTTTCCATCCACGTAGACCGGCGCCTTCGGCTCCTCGAATGTACCAGGGAGCGAGATGCCCAGGTTGGCGTGCTTCGATTCTCCGGGTCCGTTCACCACGCAGCCCATCACGGCCACGTTCATCGTCTCCACCCCCGGGTGCGCCTGCTTCCACACCGGCATCTGTTCGCGCAGGTAGGTCTGGATGTCCTCGGCCATGTGCTGGAAGAAGCTCGACGTGGTGCGGCCGCACCCTGGGCAGGCGGTGACCTGCGGCGCGAAGTTGCGCAGTCCAAGCGACTGAAGGATCTGTTGGGCTACCAGGACCTCCTCCGTTCGGTCGCCGTTGGGCTTCGGAGTGAGGGAAACGCGGATCGTGTCGCCGATCCCCTTCGTGAGGAGAATGGAGAGCGCGGCGGCGCTGGCCACCTGCCCCTTCATCCCCATGCCGGCCTCGGTCAGGCCCAGGTGCAGCGGATAGTCGCATCGTGCAGCGAGTCGCTCGTAGACCTCCACGAGATCGGGCACGTGGGAGACCTTGGCCGAGATCAGGATGCGGTCGTGCCCCAGCCCCGTCTCTTCCGCCAGCTCAGCCGAACGAAGCGCGGACGCGAGCATGGCCTCCATGTAGACGTCCTTCGCCGTGCGCGGAGAGCCGACGCGTGCATTCTCGTCCATCATCTGGGTGAGAAGGTCCTGGTCCAGCGAGCCCCAGTTCACGCCGATGCGTACCGGCTTGTCGTGTTCGACGGCGATCTGCACGATCGTGCGAAAATTCTCATCGCGTCGCTTGCCGCCAACGTTGCCGGGATTGATGCGATACTTCGCGAGCGCGCGAGCGCAGCCCGAAAACTTCGCGAGCAGCAGATGTCCGTTGTAGTGGAAGTCGCCCACGATGGGGACGGCGACTCCGAGATCCGCGAGCCTAGACTGGATCTCCGGCAACGCCGCGGCGGCCGCCTCGTTGTTCACTGTCACCCGGACGAGCTGCGAACCGGCCGACGCGAGCGCGGCCACCTGGGCCGCGGTGCCGGCCGCATCCGCCGTGTCGGTGTTCGTCATGGACTGCACGACGACCGGATGCGCAGATCCCACGGGAACGGTGCCGACGAGCGCGCTGACGGTGGTCCTGCGAGGAGCGAAAGACACGAGATCGGCTGGGCAAAGAGACGATTGAAATCTAAGGCGAGCGCTCCCCCTGTGGTGAATCGCACGGCAGCGTAACTTCCGCTCGGCTCGATGGCCGGCGCCACGAGCCGCGCACCCATGCACGCAGAGGATGCCCAATGGATGAGCAAAAGCCGCAGGACGAGGCCGTACGACGGGCGACGACCCCGGAAACCACAGCCGAGCGGGCCGTTCCGGCGACCACGGCGACGCGGGCACCGCGGAAACGGCGCTGGGGCGTCACACTGTTCGGCATCTTCGTCATCCTGCCCATCCTGCTCGTCGCCTTATGGACGACGGTCGCGCTGAGCTGGTCGTATTCGAGCGGAGAGCGGGCGGGCTATATCCAGAAGTTCTCGCAGAAGGGATGGCTGTGTAAGACGTGGGAAGGGGAGATCGCGATGGTGAACATGCCCGGGCAGGCGCAAGAGAAGTTCACCTTCAGCGTACGCGACGACAGCATCGCGCACGAGATCACCCGGCTGATGGGAAACCGGGTGGCAATCAGCTACGATCAGCACCCCGGAATACCCCTCAGATGCTTCGGCGAGACGGAGTACTTCGTGACCGCCGTGAAGCCCGTGCCCTGAAACCGAAATCCTGCGCCGCCCGTGCCTTTTCGCGCCCACCGGCGGCGAGATGGACAGGACGCGCTATTGACCGTTCTTTTTGGGCTCACTACGTTAGCGCCTGCCGAGCCACAAATCCGGGCCGGCAGGCACGTAGCGGTGGGACACCGGTGAGCCCGCGGGTCAGGCAACGTCCGGGTACGGCGTCTTCCGCTCCCTGGACAAGCAGTTTCCTCAGGAGTGGTACATGCGTACGAAGGGCAAGGTGAAGTGGTTCAACGATGCGAAGGGGTTCGGTTTCATCACCCCGGACAGCGGTGAGAAAGACTGCTTCGTGCACTACAGCGCGATCCAGGGCAACGGCTTCAAGTCGCTTGCCGAAGGAGACGCTGTGGAGTTCGACATCGTGCAGGGTGCCAAGGGCCCGGCGGCGGAGAACGTCACCAAGGCGTAGATCCGCTGGTCTCGCAGGTGGGGCGAGGTGTCCACTGGACGCCTCGCCCCACTTTCATTTCGTGCCGCCGCGTCGCGCCGGCCGACCGCGACGCGGGCGCGGTGCCGACTCGAGGGCCTCTCGGAGCCGCAGCTCGACCGTTCGCTCGAGCGCGGCCCGGTCGAGCGCGACGTGCACAGGCCCTCGGCGCACGTCGCCGGACAACTCGTCCGACAAGAGCTGTCGCCCGAGGGCGACCGCGTCCCGTACTCCGAGCCCCAGGGTGAGATGCAGCTCGCGGGTCAGCGCCAACAACAGTAGCACGGGGTGGGAAATCCGGCGCGCCAAGCCCCGCCCCGGAGACGCGTCTCCGAGGATGTGATGGTGGGAGAGGACGTTGTCAGCCCATTTCAGCGGCGCATCGATGGCAAGCGATGCGACGGTCAGATCATAGGATCTCAAATAATTCCTATTTTATTATTTTAATGTTGCTCCCACTAAAATAGAATTGCTATAATAATAGGAATATACGCATTCCGACCAGTCGCTGCCAGTCCACGTTCCATGCGACGGCTCGTCTTCTCGCGGCCCAAACGGTAGCGTGACGCCGCGGGGGTGGCGGCGCTCCTTCAGCGCGCTCGACCGAAGCGCCATCCTAGCGGACGCAGCGGTACCATCCGCCGTGCTCGATCGTCCAACGCGAAAGAGATGCGTGGCGCTCCTTCAGTCGCTGCGCGCGGACATTCCCATTCGAGAGGACATTGCAATGACGAAACGGTTCCTCACCCTGCTCGCTGCCAGCCTGCTCGCTGCGCCGGTGATGCTCCAGGCCCAGTCCATCAGTCTCGCCGGTGGACTGACGCATCCCGTCAGCACGCTCGGCGATGGCGAGCAGTCGGGCTACAATGCGGCGATCGGCTTCAACTTCGGCGCGCCGCTCATCCCCGTCGGTGCCCGCATCGAAGGCAGCATCAACGGTCTGAACCACAAGAACAACATCGGCGGCGATACCCGCATCATGAACGTCACGGCAAACGCCATCTTCAGCCTGGGCATGCCGTACATCATCGGTGGGCTCGGCTACTACAACACGCGCGTGAAAGTCACGACGGTCGGTGTGACCAACGAAGTGTCGACGGATGGCCTCGGCGTCAACGTCGGCGGAGGGCTGCGCATTCCCCTCGGCACGCTCAGCCCATTCGTCGAGGCACGCTATCATCAGATGCTCGGTGACAAGAACAAGAACATCAAGTTCGTTCCGATCACTTTCGGCATTCAGTTCTGACGCACGACCATCAGGTGAAACCGAGGGCAGCCGCGATCGCGGCTGCCCCCGGTTCGCATTCATCGTCTCGGCTTGGCGCGTCGCGTTGGCGTCGCCGACAGCGGATCCTCGGGCCACTCGTGCTTCGGATACCGTCCGCGTAGCTCCTTCCGTACCTCGAAGTACGAAGATCGCCAGAATCCAGCGAGGTCGCGCGTGACCTGAACCGGACGCCGCGCCGGGGAGAGCAGGTGCAGCGTCAACGACACCCGTCCGCCGCCAATGCGCGGCGTGTCCGACAAGCCGAACAGCTCCTGAAGCCGTACCGCCAGCACGGGCGCCGCGGGGTCGGCATAGTCCACTTCGATCCGCGATCCCGTCGGCACTGTCACGTGCGTCGGCGCCAGCTCGTCCAGCGCGCGGCGCTGCTCCCAGCTGAGCGCTTCGAGCAACACGCTGCCAAGGTCCAGCTGTTCCACCTCCGCACGCCGTCGAAGCCCGATGAGCCGGGGAAACAGCCATTCGTGCATCGTCCCGTTCAACGCCCCATCTCCCACGTCGGGCCACGCCGCGTCCATGGCGTGGAGGAATGCAAGCCGTTCGCGCAGTCGCCGCGCCGAATCGCTCCAGCGAAGCGTCACGCGGTCGTCGCGCGCGATCGCCGCGAGCAGCGCACGAGCAATCGCCTCGTCGCCCGGCTCGCGCAGCGGCGATTCGCGAAGCACGATGGCACCGAGCCGTTCGCGCCGCAGCGCCACTACCGCTCCGACGCTCGCGTCCCACTCCACCACGTCTTCCCGAACGAACTGCGCCGCGAACAGGCGCTCCATGTCGGCGCGGGCAAGGGGAGCCGCAAGATAGATCCGCGAGTGCGGCACGCGCCCGTCGAGATCTGCCACGGACAGGAACGCCGAACCGGTGAGCGCACCGGCATCGTCGAGCACCGCACCGAGTCCATTGCGCATGAGAAACCGCTCGCCCGGCCCGACGCGACGCTGCGCCACGCGATCCGGATATGCGAGCGCGAGCAACCATCCCGTGGCATCCTCCTCTACCGGTTCGTCGGCTCGCACTCCGAGTTGCAGGCGCCACGCCCGGCTCTGCTCACGCACGTGGCGAACCGCGTCGCGATCCACGTCGTGATGGTCGGCGCGACCATCGCTCGACGCGATGCTCACCCGCAAGCGTAGATCAGCCTCCCGGTGCACCGATCCTCGGCGCAGCACGTCGCGCTCGTCGAGCAGCGCCGCCACGACGCAAGCGCTCGCACCGCGCTCGAGCTCGTGTGCACGAAGCAGCATGTGTGCGAACCGTGGATGCAGTCCGAAGCCAGCCATGGCGCGACCGTGCACGGTGATGCGGTCGGCTGCATCGATGGCGTCGAGCTGCCGCAAGAGTTCGCGCGCCTGCGCCAGACCTGGTGCCGGCGGCACGTCGAGCCACCGCAGCTCGCGCGGATCGCGCACACCGGCCAGTGCCAGGTCCAGCGCGAGAGGGGCGAGGTCGGTCTCCAGAATCTCGGGCGTCCCGCGCTCCATCAACCCCGCCCATTCCTCCTCTCCCCACAGACGATAGCACACGCCGGGCGCGGTCCGGCCGGCGCGCCCGCAGCGCTGCACCGACGAGGCGCGAGACACCCGCACCGTCTCGAGCCGCGTCATCCCGCTGCGCGGCGAGAAGCGCGGCACGCGCGCCAGTCCGGCGTCGATGACGACGTGTACGTCCTCGATGGTGAGACTCGTCTCGGCGATCGCCGTGGCGAGCACCACCTTGCGCGTGCCGGCCGCGGCCGGCGCAATTGCGGCATCCTGCGCCTCGGCCGGGAGATCGCCGTACAGCGGGCGCACCTGGACGTCCCGCGGCAGGGAGCCATCGTCGAGGAGCGCGGCCGTCCGCCGGATCTCGCCAGCACCGGGCAGGAAGGCGAGGATGCTACCTTCGTCGGTGGCCAGCGCGCGACGCACGGCGGCCGCGACGAGTGCCTCGATGCGTCGCACGTCGGCACGCGACGCCACATGACGAATCTCGACGGGATGATGTCGTCCGACGCTCGTCACGATCGGTGCGCCGTCCAGCAGATCGGACAGCGCCGCGCCGTCCAGCGTGGCCGACATGACGAGGAGACGCAGGTCTGGCCGCAGCACCTCCTGCGCCTGGAGTGCCAGCGCGAGTCCGAGGTCGCCTTGTACGCTCCGTTCATGAAACTCATCGAAGATCACCAGGCCGACGCCGTCGAGCGACGGATCGCTCTGGAGCATCCTGGTGAGCACCCCCTCCGTCACGACTTCGATTCGCGTCTTCGCCGACACGCGCGTCTCGCCGCGCACACGGAAGCCGACCGTGGCGCCGACCGATTCGCCGAGCGAAGCGGCCATGCGGCGAGCCGCGGCTCGCGCGGCGAGGCGGCGAGGTTCGAGCATCACGATACGCTGGCCAGCCAACCACCCCGCGCTCAGGAGCGCCAACGGCACGCGAGTCGTCTTGCCCGCCCCCGGCGGGGCCTGGAGCACGACGGCGCGGTGCTCCGTCAGCGCGGTGCGCAGCGAGGAAAGCGCGCCGTCGATGGGAAGCGGCACGGCAAGCGCGGTGCGAGACGACATGCGCGAAATGTAGCGCACGCTGTTCCGCTGCTCCGCAACGCGTCAGATTGCCACGATGCGCAAGCTCGAGTTCTTTCGCAGCACCGAGATCACCACCGATTGCGATCAGTGCGGTGGGCGCGTGGACCTGATCACGGGCGGGGTGTGCACGCGGTGCCGGCGCATCCTCTGCGCCCGACATCTCCATGGCTCCTTCCTGCGCCGGCTGCTCACCGACTTCGGCGCCGGGATCCTCTGCGTGGAATGTCGTGCGCGCGGGCGCTGACGCGGCCACGGGGTTGCTGCGGGGTGGGGCCGTGCGCATCCGCGTGAAGATCTGCTGCATCGCGTCGGTCGCCGAGGCCGATGTCGCCATCGCCGCGGGCGCTGATGCGCTCGGCCTCGTGTCCGCCATGCCGAGCGGCCCAGGCCCGATTCCGGAATCGGACATTGCCGGGATCGTGAAGCACGTTGGTTCGCGCGCGGCCACCGTGCTGCTCACGTCGCTGCAGGATGCGGGTGGCATCGCCGGCCAACTCGACCGCATCAGTCCGTCGGTCGTGCAGCTCGTCGACGCGCTCACGGAACGAGACTACGCGTCGCTGCGAGTGTCGCATCCCGACGTCGCGCTGATGCAGGTAATCCACGTGCGCCACGCGCGCGCCATAGACGAGGCGATGCATGTCGCCCCACTCGTCGACGCCATCCTGCTGGATTCGGGCAATCCGGCGGCCGTCGTGAAGGAGCTCGGTGGCACCGGGCGCGTGCACGACTGGAACATCAGCTGCGGTATCCGCGCCGCGATTCGCCGACCGCTCTTCCTTGCGGGAGGGCTGCATCCGGGTAATGTTGCCGACGCCATCGCGGCGGTGCATCCGTTCGGCGTCGACGTCTGCAGCGGCGTACGGAGAAATGGCCGACTGGACGCCGACACGGTCCGTGCGTTCATCGAAGCGGCGCACGGGAAGCCGTCGCCGATCGTCTAGCAGTGGAGATGTAAATGGAAAACGAAGCGATCACGCGACGAGCCATGCTCGGATCGCTCACCAACGCACTGGCGTCCGCGTTCATGCTCGGCGCACTGGGGCCCGACGTCGCGCGCGCGGCTGCTCCGCCGACGCTCACGGTCTACAAAGATCCAAGCTGCGGCTGTTGCACCAAGTGGGTAGAGCATCTGCGTGCGGCGGGACTGCGGCCGGTGGTGCACGACCGCCAGGACATGGACGCCTTAAAGGACAGTCTCGGTGTTCCGGTCTCGCTCCGCGCATGCCACACGGCTGTCGCCGGGCGATACGTCGTCGAGGGGCACGTGCCCGCGGCCGACATTCAGCGGCTCGTGTCGAAGACGCCGGCGGGCGTGCTCGGTATCGCCGTGCCAGACATGCCGGCCGGCTCGCCGGGAATGGAAGTTCCAGGTCGCCGCGATCGATACGACGTGATCGCATTTTCCGCCCACGGCAAGACGTCGGTGTTCGCACGTCATTGAGGAGGCGAGCGGTGCGCCGGTTGACGTAAGGCGTACCGGTGCGTGATAGAGCGGAACGCTGGCTCGACCACCGCGACGCTTGCATCACGGCGACATGTGCGGGAGATTCGCGGCGGTTGGCGTCGGCGTCGGGCGGCGCGAGTGCTTCACCAGTTCTTCAGCCCCGATCGGAACCCGGTCATCATCCGGGCACTCCGGCACGACACGGCCGAGGTGCCGTCCGGGCGGTACCCGACCGTTGTCGTGCACCCGCTCCTCCGAGCGAGCTCTCAGGCGTTCAGATCGCCGAGTTCGCCGAGCGAGGCGTGGGCGGTGGGAGCAGGGCGGTTCGCGCCTGCTCGATCTGCGATCGCACCGCATCGGGACCCGTGCCCCCTTCCACCTCGCGCTGCGCCACCGAGCGCGCGGCACTGAGCGCGTCGTACACGTCGTCACCAAACAGTGCGTGTGCCTTGGCGAACGACGCAAAGGGCAGCGCGTGCATCTCGACGCCAAGCGTCTCACTCTCCCGCACGAGCGCGCCCACCGCGCCGTGCGCTTCGCGGAACGTGACGCCCTTGCGCACGAGGTAGTCGGCAAGGTCCGTCGCCATCATTGTACTGGAGAGCGCCGCCGCCATGCGTTCCCGCCGGAACCGGCATTCGGCGAGCGCGCCCGCCGTGGCGGGCAGCACGAGCAGCAAGGTGTCCGTGGCGTCGAAGAGATAGCGCTTGTCGTCCTGGAGGTCCTTGTTGTAGCTCGTCGGCAGCCCCTTGAGCGTGGCGAGGAGCGCCGTGAGATTGCCGAGCATGCGCGCCGCGGAGCCGCGCGCGAGCTCGAGCGCGTCGGGATTCCGCTTCTGCGGCATCATGCTCGAGCCGCTCGTGTAGCCTTCGCCGAACTGCACGAAGCCGAACTCGCTCGAGCCGTAAATGATCAGGTCTTCGGCCAGCCGTGAGAGATGCGTGCCGATCATCGCCGAGGTGAAGAGCACCTCGGCGACGAAATCGCGATCGCTCACCGCGTCCATTGAGTTCGGCGTGATGGCGTCGAAACCGAGCGTTCCTTGAAGCAGGACGCGGGAGATAGGATACGCGCAGCCAGCCACGGCGCCGGAGCCGAGCGGCAGGACGGCCGCCGACCTGGTCGCGGCGCGGAGGCGCGCGCGGTCACGCTCGAGCGGCCAGAAATGCGAGAGGAGCCAGTGCGCTCCGGAGACCGGGATGGCTCGCTGAAGATGCGTGTACGACGGCATGATGGCCGTCTGAAGCGATTCCGCCTGCTCGAGCAGCACGCCCTGAAGCAGGCGCACCGCGTGATCCAGCCGCTGGCAGAGCTCCATCGTCCACAGTCGGGTCGCGGTCGCAACCTGATCGTTGCGGCTGCGTCCCGTGTGCAGCCGGCTCGCCACGTCACCGACCTCTTCATGCAGCAGACGATCGATCATCGTGTGCACGTCCTCGTCCGACGCGAGCGGTGCTTCGCCACCGCCGATGCGCGCCCCCACGGCGTCGAGCCCCCGCTCCAGCGCCTTGCTCTCGTCGAGCGTGAGCACGTTCGCGCCCCAGAGCGCGACCGCCCACGCCTTCGACAGGCGGATGTCGTACGGCCAGAGGCGGAAGTCGACGCCGATGGAGCTGTTGAGCGCGTCGAACTCTGGGGTGGGACCGGCGCCGAAGCGGCCGCCCCACAACTTGTGCGACTTGCCTGCTACCGGGCTGGCGGACGCGGCACCAGCGGCAGCACCCGCATCGATCGTTGCCGGCATCGTCGGATCCTCCTCGTGTGCGGTCAGACGCCGGCGAGCTCGCCGGCGGCCCTGTCCACTGCGGTCGCGGGCGCCGCGGCGGCCTTTGCCGCGGCGAGCTCCTGGTCCTTGATGGCGCGAACCCGCGCCGGCAGCGCGAACAGACGGATGAAGCCGGCCGCATCGCTCTGCTGGTACACGTCGTCTTCGCCGAAGGTGACGAAGCGCTCGTCGTACAGCGCGTTCTCGCTCTGCCGGCCGACCACCTGCATGCCGCCCTTGTAGAGCCGCAGCGTCACGGTGCCGGTGATGCGCTCCTGCGTGACGTTCACGAACGCGTCGTACGCTTCACGCTCCGTCGTCCACCAGCGCCCCTCGTACACCAGGTCCGCGTAGCGCGGGGCGATGAGATCCTTGGCCGCGAGCGTCTTGCGGTCGAGCACGAGCTGCTCGAGCTCGGAGTGCGCCGCGTAGAGCAGGGTGCCGCCCGGCGTCTCGTACACGCCGCGCGACTTCATGCCGACCATCCGATCCTCCACGAGGTCGATGCGGCCGACGCCGTGCTTGCCACCGATGGCGTTGAGTGCGGACACGAGCGCGAAGGGTGAGAGCACCTTGCCGTTCACCGACGCGGGCGTACCGTGCTCGAATCCGATGACGACGTCTTCCGCCTCGTCCGGTGCCTTCGACGGCTCCGTGGTCAGCATGAACATGTCGGCCTTCGGGGCCGAGTTCGGATCTTCGAGGTTGCCGCCTTCGTGGGACAAGTGCCACAGGTTCGCGTCTCGCGAATAGATTTTCTCCTTGGTCGCGGCGATGGGAATGCCCTTCGCCGTCGCGTAGTCGATCGCGTCCTCACGACTGCGGATGTCCCACTCGCGCCACGGCGCAATGACGGGCAACTCGGGGGCGAGCGTGGCAAACGTCATTTCGAACCGGACCTGGTCATTCCCCTTGCCGGTGCATCCATGCGCGAGCGCATCGGCACCGACGCGGTGGGCGACCTCGACCTGTCGCTTGGCGATGAGCGGCCGCGCCATGGCTGTGCCGAGGAGGTACTTGCGGTTGTAGACGGCGCCGGCGCGAAGGGTGGGGAAGATGAAGTCGCGCACGAACTCTTCGCGAAGGTCCTCGATGTAGCACTCTTCCGCACCGGAGGCCAACGCCTTCTCGCGGACTCCGCGCAACTCATCGGCGCCCTGCCCGATGTCGGCCGCGACGCAGATGACACGCGCGTCGTAATGCTCGCGCAGCCAGGGCACGATGATCGAAGTGTCGAGACCGCCAGAGTAGGCGAGGACGATGGTGCGGGTCATGGAAGCTCCCGAATAAGATTATGCAGCTATGGTGCATATTTACTCAAATATCTGGGCCCAGTCAAGGGATGACCGGTTGGGGCGCGCCCGATGGTTGGGTCAGCCTTCCCCGGCGAGCGCGAGGAGGCGTGCCGTGAGCGCCAGTCGAGCCTCCGTAGAGCGCGTGACGATGAGGATCGTGTCGTCGCCGGCGATCGTGCCCAGCACCTCCTCGAACTCCTCCTGATCGATCGCCTCGGCGATGGGCTGTGCCCCGCTCCGGACGGTGCTCAGGACAATCAGCTCGCCGACGCCGTCGACCTTCGCGAACAGTTGCGGCAAGAGGTTGGCCAGCAACGGCTTGTCCTCGTCGCTCCCGAACGTCTCGGGGAGCACGTAGCGTCCGCCATCCTCCGTCGACACCCGGGCCAGCCCGAGGTCCCGCAGATCCCGCGAAAGGGTTGCCTGCGTGACGTCCATGGAGCGTCCGAGCAGGAGCCGCCGAAGCTCCGCCTGACTCCCGACGACATGTCGGCCGACGAGATCGAGAATGGCCGCCTGGCGCGCGTGTTTCTTGGTCATCACTCCTCCGGGGTGGCCCAGTCTACCACGCAGTTGGGGCTGGCGTAAGCATCCTATTGACCAGGACAGCTTGCATGATTATGCATTATAACGTGAATACGATCCCCGTGGGAGTCCTGGGGGCCAGCGGATACGCCGGCCGCGAGATCTGCGCCCTCGTGGCGCGGCATCCGCACTTCGCGCTCGCCTTTGCCACGGCCAACGAGCAGCGCGGCCAGCGCGTGCGCATTGGTGGCCGCGAGGTCACCTTCTCGGCGCCGGACGACGTGTCGCTGACGGACGCCGCCGTCGTCTTCAGCGCCCTCCCGCATGGGGCGTCGCTGCCGTGGGTGGATCGAGCCGTCGCGGCCGGCGCCCGGGTCGTCGATCTCTCGAGCGACCTGCGTCCCGGGAACGGCAACGCCGGATCGAACAGCCGAGGTGCTGTTCCCTATGGTATGCCGGAGCTGGGGACCGCCACACGCGCGGCGATCCGCGGCGCGATGCTGGTTGCGAATCCGGGCTGCTATCCGACGTCCATCCTGCTCGCGCTCGCGCCGCTGCAGGCCGCTGGCCTCATCCTGCCGGGGGCCACGATCATCGCCAACTCGGCGAGCGGGGTGAGCGGGGCGGGCAACTCGCCCAAGCGCGAGCTGCTCTTCGCCGAAGTGGCCGACGACTATCGCGCGTACGGGGTGGGGAATACCCACCGGCACCTGGGTGAGATGCGCGCGATGCTCCAGGCACTCGGTGCCGACGCCGACCTCGTCTTCACGCCGCATCTACTTCCCGTCGCACGCGGCATCCTGTCGACGATCACCGTGCCGCTCGCGGAGCCGCTCGCCGATCCGGTCGCGCTCTATCGATCGGTGTACGGTGACGAGCCGTTCATCGAGATCTCGGAGCAGCAGCCGACGCTGCGCGACGTCGTGCATCGCAACGTCGTGCGCATCGCCGCCACGATGATCGCCGGCACGCGCCAGCCCACGCTGCTGGTCACGTCGGCCATCGACAATCTCGTGAAAGGCGCGGCGGGGCAGGCGGTGCAGAACGCGAACCTGATGTGCGGCATCGACGAGTGCGCGGGGCTGCCGGCATGACCAGCACGATTCGTGTCATCAAGGTCGGTGGACGGCCGCAGCTCGATGCTGCGCTGCCGGCCACGCTGGCCGCGGCGCATCGCCGTGCCCCCGGCTCGCTGATCGTCGTACACGGCGGCGGCGACGAGGTGAGCGTCCTTCAGACCCTGTACGGCGTCGTCGCGCAGTTCAGCGGCGGCCGACGCGTCACGAGCGCGCTGGATCTGGACATCGTGCGGATGGCGCTCTCGGGATCGGCGAACAAACGCCTCGTGTCGGCGCTGAACGATGCGCAGGTGTCCGCGCTCGGCGTGTCCGGCGAGGATGCCGGACTGCTCCTGGCCACGCCCGCCGACCGCACGCGCTTCGGATTCGTGGGCACGCCGTCCGCGGTGAACACCGTGCTGCTCCGCTACCTGCTCGACGGCGGCTACCTGCCCGTGGTCTCACCCGTGAGTCGAAGCGACGACCCGAGCGCTGGCGCGACGTTGAACGTGAACGGAGACGACGCGGCGGCCGCGATCGCCATCGCACTGGCGGCGGAGGAGCTGTTGCTGGTGTCCGATGTGGAAGGGGTGCGGGTGCAGGGTTCGCCGGTGGCACGGCTCGACACCGACGAAGCGCAGCAGCTGGTGGCGGACGGCACAGCCGCCGGCGGGATGGCGGCGAAGGTGCAGGCGGCGCTGACCGCGCTGGAGGGAGGAGTGGCCCGGGTACGGATCTCCGACATCGCCGCGATCGGCCTCTCCGATCGCGGCACGGTACTGACGCGAGTGGGGAGTGTGTGCGCATGACGGCATCGACGATGAAGCCCATCGACCAGGCGACCGACGGATCGACCAGCGAAGCCCGGCAGGGCAGCGCTGGCCAGCCGGTGCAGATCGAGAGCCCGATTCTCGGAACGTACAAGCGCGCGCCAGTAGAGTTCGTGCGGGGCAGCGGCGTGCATCTCTACGATGCCGAGGGGAAGGCCTACCTCGACTTCGTGAGCGGCATTGCCGTCAACGCGCTCGGGTACGACGACGCGGGGCTCAAGGCGGCGATGCACGCCGCCGTGGACGGGCTCGTGCACACGTCGAACCTGTATAGCACGTCGCCGGGCGAGTGCCTGGCGGCGGCGTTGGTGGCGAAGTCGTTCGCCGACAAGGTGTTCTTCTGCAACTCCGGCGCGGAAGCGAACGAGGGCGCGTTCAAGTTCGCGCGCCGCTGGGCGCGCACGAAGGGCGACGCGAAGCACGAGATCCTCGCACTGCGCGGCGCGTTCCACGGCCGCCTGTTCGGCACACTGGCCGCCACCGACCGCCCGGCGTATCGCATGCCGTTCCGGCCGCTCACGCCGGGCGTCTCCATCTTCGAGCGCGACCTGGCCGAGCTCGATGCCGCACTGAGCGAGGACACAGTGGCGGCGCTCATCGTCGAGCCCGTACAGGGCGAGGGGGGCGTCCGCGTACTCGACGCCGGATTCCTGCGCGAGCTCCGCGCGGTCACCAAGGCGCGCCACATCGCGTTGATCCTCGATGAGATCCAGTGCGGCCTCGGGCGCACGGGGACGCTGTTTGCGTACGAGCACGCCGGGATCGAGCCCGACATGATGACCCTCGCGAAGCCCCTCGCCGGCGGTCTGCCGATGGGCGCGATCCTCATGACGCGCGAGATCGCCGAGACGATCAAGCCGGGCGACCATGGGACGACATTCGGCGGTGGGCCGTTCGTGTCGTCGGTCGCCCTGCACGTGCTCGAGCGCCTGTCCGACCCGGCGCTGTTGACGCACGTGACGGAAGTAGGGGCGTGGTTCGGCCACGAGCTGAACGAGCTGGCGCACCGCACGGGACGCATCCGGCAGGTTCGCGGCGCGGGCCTGATGTGGGGGATGGACGTGATGGGCACCGCGGCGCACGTCGTCAGCGAATCGCTGGCGCACGGGCTGCTCGTCTGCTCGGCCGGCGACTACACCGTGCGGATGCTGCCGCCGCTCGTTGCCACGCGCGACGAGCTGGCGCGCGGGCTGTCGATTCTCGAGGAAGTCCTCTGATGGCCCCCGACCTGCTCGTGCGTCGGGCCCGGGCGTCGGACGCGCCCGGCATCTCGCGGCTGAACAACACGTTCGCCGACGAAGGTCAGATGCTGGCACGCACGGCGGAGATGGTCGCACTCGCGATCGACGACAATGTCGTCGTGCAGAACACCGCTGGCGAGCTGCTCGCCTGTGGCGCGCTCAAGGAATACTCGCCGAGCGTAGCGGAGGTGGCGGCCATCGCCGTGAGTCGGGATGCGCACGGGAAGGGGCTCGGTCGCGCGATCGTCGGCGCGGTGGAACGCCTCGCGCGGCAGCGCGGCATCCACGACCTCTTCGCCGCCACGCTGCAGCCGGAGTTCTTCGCGGCGATCGGCTACGAGCGCGTCGACCGTGCGCGATATCCGGAGAAGATCCGTCGAGACTGTCTGGGCTGCGCGCGCCGCTTCGCGTGCAACGAGATCTGCTTCGCCCGGACGCTCGTGTCCGACACGACGGTGCTTCAAGCGGCCTAGCGTCACCGCCCGGGCAAGCGACGACGGTTAGATTTCGGAGTACGCCGTCGTCACCCGAGCCACGACACCGATGCGTCGCTTTGCCCTGTTGCTCGCCCTGTCCGCCGCCGTGCCGGCGGCGTCGCACGCGCAATACCTTCGTCCGTCCGCGGACCGCCCGCGCCTGGTCGTGTTCCTCACGGTCGACCAGTTCCGCGCCGACTACCTCGACCGCTGGGCGCCGCAGCTCACCGGCGGCCTGGGACGACTGTCGACGCAGGGCTCGTTCTTCACGAACGCCTTTCAGGACCATGCGGTCACCGAGACGGCGCCCGGTCATTCGGTGACGATGTCCGGCCGGTTCCCTCGGTCCACGGGCATCACGAGCAACACATCGGGCGTCCTCGATCCGCAGGCGCCGCTCCTCACCTCGCGCGATGCACCGGCGTCGCCGTACCGCTTCCGCGGCTCGGTGCTGATCGACTGGATCCGCGCGCGCGACTCGCGCGCGCGCGCTCTCTCCATCTCCCGCAAGGACCGCGGCGCCATTCTGCCGCTGGGACGAGCGAAGCAGAGCGTGTTCTGGTATGCGACATCGAACGGTGAGTTCACGACGAGCCGCTATTACGCCGACACGCTGCCGGAGTGGATCCAACGCGTGAACGCTCGGCGCGTGCCGCAGAAGCTCGCGGGACAGAGCTGGACGCTCCTGCTGCCGCAGAGCGCCTATCCCGAGCCCGACAGCGTCGTGAATGAGCGCAACGGGCGCGACTTCACCTTCCCGCACGTGATGTCCACCGACACGGTGCGGGCCGCCGCGGACCTGCCGTACACGCCGTGGATGGATTCGTTGACGCTCGCCGCCGCCCTCGAGGGGCTCCAGGCGCTCGACCTTGGGCGCGGCCCGCAGATCGACATCCTCGCCGTATCACTCTCGGCGACCGACTACATCGGGCACACCTACGGTCCCGATTCGCGCGAGCAGCACGACAACGTGCTGCGCCTTGACCGCGCACTCGGCGCATTCATCGATTCGCTGTTCAAGCTGCGCGACTCCAGCACGATCGTGTTCGCGCTGACGGCTGATCACGGCGTGACGCCATATCCGGAGCTGGTGGCGCAGCGTACCGGCAAGCCGGCGCCGCCCCGATACGATCTCTCGCCGGCGGTCAACGGGCTGCGCTCGGCGCTGCGCCAGTTCCATGTCGACACGACGGCGGTCACCCTCGATGGTTCGCTCGTGTCCGTCGATCGTGCGGCGTTCGCGCACACGAGGGTAGACCCGGAGCCCATCCTCCTTCGCTTCGCGGATGTCGTGCGTCGCGCGCCCGGCATCGCGCGCGTGGACCGGGTGCGCGACCTGGCCGGGCGCGACACCGTGCGTGACGCGGTGACGCGCCGCTGGGTGCACATGATCCCCCCGGATTCGCCAGTGGAGTACGTCATCACACCGCGTGAGGGTGCCTACCCGATGGGCGCCACGATCGCGGAGCACGGCATGCCGTCCGACGCCGACGCCCACGTGCCCGTGGTCTTCTACGGGCCATGGTTCCGCGCGGCCCGATTCGCCGAGCGGGCGCTGGTCGCCGACATGGCCCCTACTCTTGCGCACGTCGTGGGCGTGCCGCCCACCGAGCCGCTCGACGGGCGCATCCTGCTGCGCGCGATCGTGCCGTCACCGCGGCACTGACATGCCGGCGCGCCGCAATTCCGGGCTCGGCGGGCTGCAGCAGGCCTTCGACGAGGTTCGCTTCGGCCCGGCGCGCACGCTGAACCTGCGCACGTCGCTACCGACCGGCAGCGAGGCAGCAACGCGGCTGGAACGCTGGTTGCGGCAACACCAGGTGCAGCAGTCGGGCGAGGTGCTGGTGATCACTGGTCGTGGCAACAACAGTGAAGGCGGCATCGCCGTGGTGCGCGAGGCCAGCATTCGCGTGATGCACGAGCTGCGGCGCAAGGGCGTGATCCAGGAGTTCGTCGAGCACACGGCTGGTTCGTTCGTCGTCACGCTGGCGACGATGAAGGCGATGCTCGACGCGGGGAGCCGACGGCGCGAGCAGACGCCGCCGCCGAAGCCAGCCGCTCCGCCGACCCTCGACGCGCTCGCCGAGGAAACGCGCCGTATTCTGCGCACGCTCGCCGAGCGGTCGCTCGACGCGCTGGGCGTACGCGACCGAACGCCGTTCATGGAGGCCGAAATGCTGCGCCTGTTCGGGTCGCTCGCCTCCACGGTGCCCGACGGTCCCGATCGGGAGCGCCGATTGTGCACCGCCATCCGCTCCGCGATGAGCGAGTACGACTGACGTGGACAGCTACCTCCAGTTCGCGCTCGTGACGTTCACGTCGGTGCTCTTCATCGTCGACCCGATTGCCGTCGTGCCCACCTATCTCGTGATCACGCAGGGCCAAACGCCGGCGCAACGCCGCGTCACCGCGCGACGGTCATGCATCGCCGCGACGATTCTGCTCGTGACGTTCGCCGCGATGGGACGCGCGATCTTCGGGCTGTTCGGCATCACGATGCCGGCGTTCCGCATCGCCGGCGGCTTGATCCTGTGGGTCGTGGCGATGGACATGCTGCACGGCCACCGCTCCACCCAGGAGGGGACGGCGGAGATCACCGAAGCCACGGCGAAGGAAGACGTGGCCATCACGCCGCTCGCCATGCCGATGCTCGCCGGGCCCGGCGCCATCTCCACGGTGATGGTGTTGTCCGGCCAGGCGCGTACGACGCAACAGACCATCGTCGTGTACGGTTCCATCCTGTCGGCGCTCCTGATCGCCTGGGTCACGCTGCGCGCGGCCGAACGACTGGTGCTGCGGATGGGACAAACCGGCATCCGCGTGATGACACGGCTCATGGGCCTGCTGCTCGCGGCAATCGCCGTGCAGTTCGTCATCACGGGCGTGCGCGAGGCGATGGCGGGCTGACCGGCAGTTGCGCTCGACGATCCGCTGGGCAGATTGCGCACGTCATCACGATCACTCACCTTCTCCGTTCCGCTCATGTCGCGTCGCTCGACTCTCGCCGTATTCCTCCTGCCGATCGTGGGCGCCTCGACCCTCCAGGCGCAGCAGGGCGGTACAACACTGCCAGGCTACACCGCGACGGCGAGCGCGGCCGAGCGGACGCTGGAGGCGGAAGCGATCGCGCGACCGACCGCGCTGCGGGCGCGCGATCATTCGCGGACGCTCTCGGCCGAAACCCACGTGTCGGGCACGCCGGCGCAGGCGCGCACCAGGGACTACGTGATCGCGCAGATGCGGGCGATGGGGCTCGAGACCGAAGTGCGCCGCTATGACATCTTCATGCCGCATCCCACTTCGGTCCAGCTCTGGCGCGTGGCACCGCGAGCTCGGCAGCTCTCGCTGGCCGAACCGGCCGTGGCCGGCGATCCGACGTCGGCGCTCGCCCAGTACCCGACGGTGAATGGATACAGCGGCCAGGGCGACGTCACCGGCGATGTCGTGTACGTGAACTACGGGCTGATC
>JBBQDE010000003.1:0-24219 GCA_038319425.1 Gemmatimonadales bacterium | reverse complement strand
CCCATTCCGGATGATTGAAGTACGAGTGCCGCGCGCCGGCCGCGACGATCAAGTAGTCGTACGGGACTTCCATCCCGCCTTCGGCGACGACGATCCGCTTTGCCACGTCCACCCGCTGCACCTCGGTCATCAACACGGTGGTGTTGCGCTGGCGCGCAAGCAGCCAGCGGATCGGCGCCGTGATGTCTGTGGGCGCGAGCGTGGCTGTCGCCACCTGGTAGAGCAGCGGCTGGAAGAGATGGTGGTTGGTGCGGTCGAGCACCGTGAGCTCGACGTCGGCGCGCTTGAGCGCACGGGCCGCGTACAATCCCCCGAATCCCCCGCCGATGATCACAACGCGTGGTGGGCGACGTTCAGCCATCGCAAGTCTGGCTGATGCGAACGTGGTCGCCCCCGCGATGATTCTGCCGGCTGATACCACTACGAGGCACTCGGCGCGCGAGGCTCATCTCACCCGACATTGATAGCGCGGTCGCCATCTGCCGCGCGCCCCTCCAGCCATCGCGCGCCCACCGTGATCAGCAGCACCAGCACGATCAGCAGTACGCTGTACGCCGCCGCCGTGCCGAACGACAGCGAGCGTACCTGCGCCAGGATCTCCACCGAGATCGGCCGGTTCGCGTGCGTGTACAGCACCACGCTGGCGACGAACTCCCCCACCGCCGCCACGCCGGCGAGCATCGTGCCGGCCACGAGACCTGGCCGAGCAGCCGGGAGCACTACGCGCCTGAGCGCGAGCCAGCGCGACGCGCCGAGTCCGCGCGCCGCGTCCTCGAGCGTGGGATCCATCTGCCGAAGCGAGCCCTCGATCGCGCTGGTCACGATCGGAATGTTGCGGATGAAATACGCGAGCGGAAGGATCCAGAAGGTGCCGACGAGCAGGAACCGCAGCTGGAGCGGCGCGTTCCGGTCGAACGTGGCCGCCAGTCCCAGCGCGATGGCCGTGGCGGGGATCGCCCACGGCAGCGCCGCCAGCAGAGCCAGCATCCGCCGCCCCGGCGCCTGCGACAGCACCACGACATACGCGATGGCGAAGCAGACGATCGCGTTCGCGCCCGTGGCCAGCACGGACATCCAGACGCTGTTGGTGATGGGGCGCCAGAGCTCCCGTTCCATCGCCAGCTTGCGGTAGTTGTCGAGCGTGTATTCGGGCGGGAGCAGCTGCGTCGTCCATGCGCCGTCCCGCGCGAAGGAGACCAGCACCACCATCGCGTGCGGGAGCACGAGCAGAATCACCACCGCGGCGGCGAACGCCGGCAGCAGCGCCCGCGCCGTCGGAGAGCGCAGCGTGCTGCGAGTCACTCGTCCCTTCCCCGCCATCGCGTAGCGCCGGCGCCCCTCCAGGCGACGCATCAGCAGCAGGGCGAGCACTGCCGTCACCGCCAGCACGGTCGTCTCGACATACGCCAGCCCGATCGCGCCGTTCAGCTTCGACACGAGGATCTGCGTTGCCAGCACGCGCGCTCCGCCGCCGAACACGTACGGCGCCGAGAACGACCCGAGCGCGCTCATGAAGACGAGGAGCATCGCGCCGGCCAGCGACGGCGTGAGCAGCGGCAGCGTGATGCGCCGCAACAGCAGCGCGCGCGATGCGCCGAGCCCGGTCGCCGCCTCGTCCAGCGTGCTGTCGTAGCGCTCGAGCCCCGCGCTCACGAACAGGAAGACGTACACATACATCGTGTAGGCGTGCACGAAGATCACCGCCGTGAGCCCGGTGAGCGTCCACGGCGGCTCGCGCATGCCGAGCAGCCGCTGCACCGCGCGCGTCACGACTCCACTCTCCCCGTAGAGGAAGAGGAACGCCAGCACCCCCACCAGCGGCGGCAACGCGGCCGGCAGCGTCGCGACGCCGCTCAACACACGGCGCCCGCGGAACTCCGTGCGCGTGAGCAGGAAGGCGAGCGGCACGCCGATGAGCAGCGCCGCGATCACCGAGCCGACGCTGACGATCACCGTGCCGCGCAGCGCGTCGAGATCGGCCGGGCTCGCCGCGAACTCGCGCCAGTCGGTGAGGCCGCGCTCGAAGCTGCCGACGATGACGGCGGCGTTGGGATAGACGACGCTCCAGACGAGCAGCGCGAGCAGCAGCAGCGCCGAGATCGTGACGCCCCACCCCGCCCCCCGCGCGCGACGCAGCGTCACGACGGGACGACCGCCACGGGCACGCCCGCGAGCCGAACTCCAGTGGGCGCTCCCTCCCGCGCGCCCGCACCGTCTCCCATCACTTCCACCTCCACGCCGCTCTGCAGCGTCACGCGATACACCACGTGCCCGCCGGCGAACCGGCGCGCCACGACCACGCCGCGCCACGACGGCGTTCGCTCGTCTTCGGCCAGCACGAGCGACTCGGGGCGCAGCACGGCCAGCAGCGCCTCGCCTCCCGGTGCGCTCTCCCGTCGCGCGGGCGCCTCCAGCATCACGCCGCCCACCGTCATCCGCACGACGTCGCCGCGCCGCTCGGCCGGCACCAGCGCGGCTCGCCCCACGAACTCCGCCACCGCGCGCGTCGCCGGCGCATGGTAGAGCGTCTCCGGCGATCCGACCTGGAGCAGCTTCCCGCGCTCGAGCATGGCGACCCGGTCAGCCACGGCGAACGCATCCTCCTGATCGTGCGTCACGAACAGCGCCGTCACGCCGGACTGCCGCAGCATGGCGCGCAGCTCGTCGCGCATGCTCTGTCGCAGCGTCGGGTCGAGGTTCGACAGCGGCTCGTCGAGCAGCAGCACGCGCGGCTGGATGACGAGGGCGCGCGCGAGCGCCACGCGCTGCTGCTCGCCGCCGCTCAGCGCCTGCACCGGACGAGCCGCCTTCCCACCTAGTCCCACGGCATCGAGCGCCGCCCGCGCCTTGGCGAGGCGATCGGCCTTTCGCACGCCGCGGGCTTCCAGGCCGAACGCAACGTTTTCCTCGACGCGCATGTGCGGGAAGAGGGCGTAGTGCTGGAACACCATCCCGAACCCGCGGCGCTGCGGCGACTCGCGGGTAATGTCGCGCGGCGCACCCCTGCCGTCGCCGAGGAGCACCCGTCCGGCGTCCGGTGTCTCGTAGCCGGCGGCGATGCGCAGCGTCGTCGTCTTGCCGGAGCCCGAGGCGCCGACGAGCGCGAGCAGCTCGCCCGGCGCGATCGTGAGCGACAGGTCGTCCACCGACGGATCGGGATTCCCCGGATAGCGCCGGGTCACGTGCTCGAGCACGAGCGCGCCCGGCGCCGAGTGCAGCACCGCGTCGCGCGTGTCGGTCACTTGCCGCGTCGGCTGTTGCGGATGTTCGCGTCCCAGAACTTCATCCACGTGTCCAGACTGTCGCGCATCAGCGCCTGGTCGCCCGGCATCGCCTTCACCTCGGTGCGCGCCTGGCGCACGATCGGCGGCAGGGAATCGTTCGCCATGTCGGTGCGCGCGGGAATGCGCAGGAACTTCGCCGCCGCGTCGGTGAGGGCCTGCGGCGTGGAGACGTACTCGTAGAACTGCTTCGCCAGGTCGGCGTGCTTCGCGCCCTTCACGAGCGCGATCGCGTCCACCAGCAGTGGCGTACCGCTCGCCGGGATCACGTAGCCAACCGGCGTCTTCGTCCGCTGCTCGAGCGTTGCGATGTCCGGCATGTTGTACAAGGTGATCGTTCCCTCCTCTCGCCCGAGCTTCTGGTACAGCAGCGCGGGGTTGAGCACGTACTCCTTCGTGTTGCCGTCCAGCTGGCGCAGCCACTCCCATCCATCGGCCGTGCTCCCCGTGCGGGCGATCGAGCGGGCGAGGATCGCCCCGAAGATCGCGCGCATCGAGCCGCTCGCGATGGGATCGCGGATGAGCACCTTCCCCTTCCACTTCGGGTCGAGCACCTCGTCCCAGTCCTTCGGTGCATCGGCCTGCTTCACCGCATGGGTGTTGTAGGCGATCACCTCCGGCGTCATGTACGTCCCGAACCACGCCGCCCTAGGGTCGCGCGCCTCGGCCGGCACCTTGTCGGCCCAGGTCGGGGTGTACGGCTCCAGCAGGCCCTCGCTCCCCGCGCGCGCGAAGATCTCCGCGGGCGCGCCGAACCAGAGATCCGCCTGCGGGTTCGCCTTCTCGGCACGCAGGCGGTCGAGCACCTCCTGGGACCCCATGTCCACCCACTGCACGTCCACGCCCGCATGCGTCGCCTCGAAGCCGCGCTCGAAATACTCGAGCAGCTCCTTGCCGTGCGGGGAATACACGGTGAGCACGGTACGTCCGTCGCCCTTGCCGCACGCGCCCAGGAGGATCAGCGCGAGAGACCCGAGCCTGCAAAAGGAGCGATTCAAATCAGCAGGCCTCGTTCGCATTCAGGAAGTAGCGCGTTGGACGGAGCAGTATGGCTATCCAGGCCGTACCGGCCCAGGTGTGACGCTTTACCCGGAAAAAACGGATCGAGCGATTGATCGGTCCTCATCCGTTCTTTCCGCATGATGCGTCAGCCCTGGGTCTGTGTGATGTGAATGGTGCGCGAGACCCGCCAACGCGCGAGCAGTCCTACGGCTGAACCCCCACCCCACCCCCGCCGTGCCCGTCCGCCGCGAGCAGGTTGAGAAAGATCCGCGCCGCGCCCGGCACGCCGGCCGGCAGCTGGCGAAACAGCGCGAGCGTCGTGTACACGTAGGCGCCCTTGCCGAGCGGCGCGACCAGCACGGCGCCGCGATTTTCCGGCTCGCCTGGATCGTGCATCTCGAGCAGCGCGCGATAGTGTGGATCGAATGAACTCGGCATGTAGACGGCGCGTTCCTGCACCCAGCGCGCGAAGTCGCCCTCGCCGATCCGGTTCGGTGACGCCATCACCGGGTCCTGCGGCGAGATCACGCGCACCGGTGCCGTTTCGTCGGTCACCCGCTCGGCCGTTCGCGCCAAGGTGAGCGGGTACGGCAGAATGCCGGGCGTCTGCATCTCCGCCTGCCCGTACTGCACCACCACCGTCCCTCCGGCGCGCGCGAACTCCTGCAGCCTCGGCGCCTGCGCCACGAGCGCACGGTTCGCGGCGAACGCGCGTGGCCCCACCACGACTGCGCCGAACTCCTTGAGATCGGTGCGCTCCAACTCGTCGGGCGTGATCATCTTGACGTACATGCCGAGCTGCATCAGCATCGGCGCCACGTTGTCGCCCACGCCGCGCACGTACGCGATGCGCACGTTCCTCGGCAGTGCCGCGTCCACCGATTCGATCAGGGCCGCCGCCTGCCGGTAGTAGCGCAGCGGACGGATGTGCCCATACATGATCGGCAGGTAGCCGATCGCGAACTCCTGGCCACCGCTCGTCGCCATCGCGGACAGCGTGTGGCGCCCAACCGGCAGCATGCCGCGCACGCGGAAGGTGAGTGTCGCGGTGCCAAAGGAGTCGAGCGCGGCGCGGCGAACCACCGAATCGGCTCGCAGCCCGGCGGGCAGGGTCAGGGTGACCGTCACGCTTCGCGGCGAGGTCGTCGCCGACGTGACGTGCACGTCGTATTGCCGGTCGAGCGCCACCCCAGCGCGCGCGTATTGCACCTCCCCGTCGAGCGTCACGCTGATCGGCGGCACCGCGGCCAGCGGGCGGCGCTGCTCGCCCCGTGCCGGATCGGCGAAGCGGTAGACGATCGGCCCTACGTCCACTGTCACCGGCACACCCGCGATCCGGAGTGCGACGCGCGCATAGCTGTCGGCGACGCGATCCTCGCCCTCCGCCATCGGCAGCGGCATCGCAGGCAGCGCGAACATGTCGCCGCGCTTGCCGACCGAGAGCCACCACGGCGTGCTCGCCGCCTGCGCCAGCACGCTGAGCGTCACGCGTGCCGCGCTGTCGCGCGCCACCTCTCGCGGCTCACCGCGCTGGTTGGCGCCCAGGCCGTACTGCATGCCGGCGGTCGCTCCGAGGAGCGTGAGCGGCGCAGGGCCCTGATTGTACACGGCGATGGTGACCGGGATCGTATCCCCGACCGCGACGAGCTCCCGCGGCGCGGTCGCCTCGATCAGCACGCCGGAGGCGGCGAGCAACGCGGCGGTGGCGCGGCGCAGCGCCGTCTCCACCGACGTGCCAAGATCGCCGTTCACTCCGCCGCACATCGCGACGTTCGCCGCTGACCCGCACGACTGCGCGAGCCGCAGCTCCGTCAGCAGGTGCACGACTCGCGCGAGCGGCGCGATCATCGGTGCCGGCGCCACGAGATTCTCCACGCGCCGCGCGTCGGCGATCGCGATTGGCAGCGAGTCGAGCGCCGCGCGGCCTGCCGGCGCCAGCGTGGCCGACGCGAAGCGCGACCAGCCGGTCTCGATCCCATCCAGCGGTGAGCGCTCCGGAGCGGTGTTGCCGACGCGCGACGCCTCGAGGGTGAGATAGTCCATCGACGTGCCCCGCCGCTCGAGCACGCCGAAGCCCTGCGACAGGTGCTGCGACCGGCTCTCGCTCGCGATCTCGGCGTACGTGCGTCCGCGCAGCGCGCTCAGCTCGCCGACGTTGAATCCCAAGGTCGCCTGCGCCGGGTTGAATCGCGCGGCGCGATAGAATTTCTGCGCGCTCCACGCCCCAAGGCCGAGCGTCGAGGCGCGCGGAAAGCGCACCGTGTCCGCCGCCGCGTCGAACACCTCGCGCGCCAGCATTCCCGACACCTGGTGATGTCCATGACCGTCGCGCGGCGTGCCGCTGAAGACGGCCACGATCACCTGCGGCCGGAACGCACGCACCACCGTCACGACGTCCTTCAGGATCGAGTCCTTCGGCCAGTGCGTGTACGTCTCCTCGGCCGACTTGCTGAAGCCGAAGTCGTAGGCACGCGTGAAAAACTGCCGCCCGCCATCCAGCCGACGCGCGGCGAGCAGCTCCTCCGTGCGGATCATGCCGAGCAGCGGACCGAGCTCGTTGCCGATCAGGTTCTGGCCGCCGTCGCCGCGCGTGAGCGAGAGATACCCCGTCTCCACCTGCCGTCCGCGCGCCAGCCACGTGAGGAGCTGCGTGTCTTCGTCGTCCGGGTGCGCGCCGATGAGCAGCACCCGCGCCGTCACGTCGAGGCCGGCCACTGCCTCGCCCAATGCGGTCGCGCCGCGCTCCTGGGCGAACAGGAGTCGCGGCGCGACGAGGAACAGGCCGACGGCGAGTCGGCGAAGGAGCGTCGTCGTCGGCATCACACCTTGGCGGTCTTGCGTTTCGCGCCGCTCGGCGCGGGCGTCAGCGCCTCGTGCACGATGCGCTTCTGCTCCACGTCGTGCGCTTCCTTGTATCCCTCGGCGGGGCTCGCCCGCTCGGGACGGCCGACGTAGCGGATGGTGAGCATGTTGCCCGTCGCCACGCGCAGCTGCGGCGCGACGAAGCTCCAGGCGCCCATGTTCTTCGGCTCTTCCTGCGCCCACACCACGTCCTCGAGGTTTGGATACGCGTCCACGATCGCGGCGAGCTTCTCGCCGGGCCACGGATACAGCTCGTCCACCCGCACCAGCGCCACCTCCGCGCCGGCGCCGCGCGCAACCGTGAGATCGTAGTACAGCTTCGCGGTGGAGAGCACCAGCCGTCGCACGTCGCCGCGGCGCGTGGCCACGACGGTGTCGTCGATCACCGGCTGGAACGCGCCGCCGGTCAGATCTTCCAGCCGGCTCGCCGCCGCCGGCAGGCGAAGAAGGCTCTTCGGCTGCATCAGGATCAGCGGCTTCCGATCGGCGCGCATCCCCTGGCGCCGCAGCACGTGGAAGTACTGCGCCGGCGTGGAGGGATACGCCACGATCATGTTGTCTTCCGCGCACAGTTGCAGGAACCGCTCGAGCCGCGCGCTCGAGTGCTCGGGTCCTCCGCCCTCGTAGCCGTGCGGCAGGAGCAGCACGAGGCCGCTCCGCTGCCCCCACTTCGCGCGGTCGGCCGAGATGAACTGGTCGAGGATCGGCTGCGCGACGTTCACGAAGTCGCCGTACTGGGCCTCCCACAGCACCACGTCGCGCGGCGCCGCCGTGCTGAAGCCGTACTCGAATCCCATCACCGCCGTCTCGGACAACGGGCTGTTGTAGATCTCGAAGCGCCCCTTCGCGTCGGGCAGCTCGGCGAGCGGCACAAACGTCTTGCCCGTCTCTACGTCGTGCACCACCGCGTTGCGATGCGCGAAGGTGCCGCGCTCGGCGTCCTGCCCGCTCAACCGCACGCCGATGCCGTCCAGCAACATGGAGCCGAAGGCGAGCGCCTCGCCGTGCCCCCAGTCGATCTTGCCGGCGCCGAGCGCGTCGCGACGCCGCTCGAGCGTCTTCGCGAGCTGCTTGTGCGGCGTGAAGCCGGCCGGATACGCGAGCAGTCGCGTGTTGATTGCCGTCAGGCGGTCCGCCGGCACCGTCGTCACCGGCTCGGGCGTGGTCGGTGCCGCCGCCGGAGCGCGCGGAGACGTGCCATCCGATGCCGGCGCGGCCGCGCCCTTCATCGCCTTGTGCACCGCGGCAAGCTCCTGGGCCACCTCGTCGTCGATCGCCTTCACGTCGGCTTCGCTCAGGACGCGCTCGCGGACGAGACGCGCGGCCCACACCTGGCGCGGCGTCGGATGCGCCCGCACGAGCTCGTACAGCTTCGGTTGCGTGAACGCCGGCTCGTCGGTTTCGTTGTGCCCCCACCGGCGATAGCCCACGAGGTCGATCACCACGTCCTTGGCGAACTTGTCGCGGTATGCCGCGGCGATGCGCACCACCGCGATGCACGCTTCGGCATCGTCGGCGTTCACGTGCATCACCGGCACCTCGAACCCCTTCGCCGGATCGCTCGCGTAGCGCGTGGAGCGCGCGTCGATGGGATCGGTGGTGAAGCCGACCTGGTTGTTCACGATCAGGTGGATCGTTCCGCCCACGCGGTAGCCGCGCAGGCGCGAGAGATTGAACGTCTCCGGCACGACGCCCTCACCGGGGAACGCCGCGTCGCCGTGAATGCACAGCGGCAGCACGAGCCGCTCGTCGCGGCCGCCCGGCACGCCGTCCACACGCTGCGCCGCGCGGGCCATTCCGCTCATCACCGGGTTCACCACCTCGAGATGGCTCGGGTTGGGCGCGAGCTCCAGCTTCACCGTCCGGTCGCCCACCGTCCGCTCGCTCGCGTAGCCGAGGTGGTACTTCACGTCACCCGTGGTCGCGTCGACGCTCGCCTCGCCCGGCGTGCCCTCGAACTCGCCGAACATCTCGTCGTAGGACATCCCCATCACGTGCACGAGCACGTTGATTCGCCCGCGATGCGCCATGCCGATCACGACCTGCCGCGCGCCCGCCTGGGCCGCGCGAGCGATGGACTCGTCGAGCATCGGGACCATCGCGTCGGTGCCTTCGATGGAGAATCGCTTGTAGCCCTGGTACTGCCGGCCGAGGAAGCGCTCGAGCCCGTCCACCTCGGTGAGGCGGCGCAGGATGGCGATCTTCGCCTCGTTGCCGAGCGGCTGCGTGAAGGTGCCGCGCTCGACGGCGTCCTTCAGCCATGTGCGCTCCGCCTCGCTGCCCAGGTGCGCGAACTCGAAGGCGATCGCTCCGCAGTACGCGTCGCGCAGCCGCTGCACGACGTCGGCCGCCGTGCCCGAGTCGAAGCCGAGCGCGCTGGCCGGAACGGTGGCGAGCTCCGCGTCGGTGGTGCCGTGAAACTCCGCCGTGAGCTCCGGGCCGCCCGGCGGCGGTGTGCCGAGCGGGTCGAGCGGCACGGCGAGATGGCCGTACTGCCGGATGGCGTGCACCAGCGCCGCCGCTCCCGCCGTCCGGCACAGCAGCGTGTCGTCCGCCGCCCCGCCCGTCGCCGCCCCACTCAGTGATTGCGCGGCGCGGAAGAACTGTCGCCAGGATTCATCGACCGCCGACGGATCGCGCTGGTAGCGCTCGTATGCCTCGGCGATGTAGGCGTCATTGAAGACGGTGGTGGCGGGAGGGAAGCTCGGCATGGCAGGAATCTAAAATACGGGGGCGGCGCCTGCTTCGCTGGCGCCTTACGGGGGCGGCCCGCGTGAAACGCGGGCCTAGGCGCCCCCTTCCCAAGTCACCGGCAGCACGATCGTGAACGTCGACCCCGTTCCCGGCGCGCTCTCCACCTCGATGTGCCCGCCCAGCAGCGTTGCCAGTCGCCGCGAGATGTACAGGCCGAGTCCCGTGCCCCCGTGACGCCGCGTCAGCCCGGTGTCCACCTGGGCGAACGGGCGGAAGAGCCGGGGCAGCTCGTCGGCCGCGATTCCGATACCGGTGTCCACGATATCCACTCGCACGGCGCGCGCGCCCCGGCTCAGTCGCAGCGTCACGGCGCCCGAATCGGTGAACTTCACCGCGTTCCCGAGCAGGTTCACGAGGATCTGCCGCGCCTTGTCGATGTCGCTCGTCATCCGCACCGACGAGAAGGGCAGCTGCACGTGCAGGCGCAGCCCCTTCTGCTGCACCATTGGCTCCACCACCGCCACCGCGGCGCGCACGAGATCCTCGGCTAGGAAGTCGCTCGGGCGCACCGTCTCGCGCCCCTCCTCCAGGCTCGTGAAGGCCAGGATCTCCTCGATCATCGCCGACAGGTGCGTCGTCACGGACCGCATCCGCTCGATGATGTCGAGCTGCGGATCGCTCATCGGCCCGATCACCTGGTCGGCGAGCAGCTCGTTGTAGCCCGCCAGCGCGGTGAGCGGCGTGCGCAGCTCGTGGCTCATCGTGGCCAGGAAGCGTCCCTTCGCCCGATCGGCACTCTGCGCCTGCTGCAGCAGCAGCGATTTGTGCACGGCCAGCGCCGCGTGGTCGGAGAGATTCCGCAGCCGCTGCTCGTCGCGCTCGCGGAATGGACGCGCCCCGATCGCTCGCCCCACCGCGAGCACACCGAGCGTGTCGCCGTGCGCGTGCAGGGGCGCTACCAGCACAGGGCCGAGCGCGAGGTCCGGCACGGCGCGCTGGAGCGGGCGCCCCGATGCGTTGAAGTTGTCCTCCGACACCAGCACGCCGCGCGTCAGCGCTTCGCCCATCATGGAGCCGGAGAGCTCGAAGCAGCGACCGCGCGCCGGCAGCAGCTCGCCCGACGCGGCCACCACTTCGCCCAGGTTGCCGGTCATGCGCAGCACCGCCGCGCCCGTGCCGTGGCACTGTCGCGCCGCGATCTCGCACAGCGTGCGCAGCACTTCGGCCATGTCCGTCACCTCGGCCAGCCGGCGCGCCACGTCGTGCAGCGCTTCGCGGTCGTCCTCGGCTTCGAGGCGCGCTTCGACCACGAGTCCCGTCGCGGTGCGCCGAGCGATGCCGGTCACGCGCCGCGCATACACGTCGGCGTGGGTTGGGTGCAACACGAGATGGATCGTGCGCTGATCACCATCGGTCAGCGTCGCGAGCACGTCGCCGACGGGGCTCGTCGCCCCATCCTCTACCAGATCGGCGAGCGGCGTGCCTTCGACGATGGGCCCGCCGAGCCACGCTGCCCACGATGCATTCGCATAGAGCACTCGCAGGTCCGGCGAGAGCACCAGCACGCCGGTGTCGAGGCTCTCCAGCGCGACCCACGCATTGATGTCCGCGGGTGCACCATCGTCACGGCCGCTCGAGCTCGCCGTGGTTGAAGGCAATCCTGCGCTGCGACGTACTCGCACGGGCCTTGGTGACTCGGCTCAGCTGGTGGGGACGGGCGATGCCGGGATGCCGAGTCGCCAGCTCGGCGGGGCCGACACGCCGCGCGGACGATGCAGTCCCGACAACAGCATGGTGGCCTGCGCAGCGTCCAGTAAGGGCAGGTAGATCACGGCTGCCACGCCGCCCAGATGTGGGGCCGATTCCTCCGGCCGCCGCGTGAGGCTCACCGCGAGCGCAGGCACCTCGGCGAGCGACGGCTCCAGCGTCCACGACTCGAGCAGCGCGGGCGTGAGGAGATCGTGGTCGATCACAATCACGTGCGGCTCGAACTCGAGCGCGATGCGCAACGCTTCCGCCGCTCCCACCGCCGGCTCGCACTCCGCCCCCGCGTCACGAAAAACGCGGCAGAAGTGCTCGCTCAGAACCGGATGACGACCCACGCATAGCACTCGCATGCCACAATATACCGCGTTCGGCCGCGGATGTTCATCCGTATGCGTCCACCATCCATTCGCGTGGAAGAATCTCGACGTACGCCGCCTGACGCGTTGGCGACATTGTGCGCTGGCGCACAGTGGCGCCAGAGGCGCCGCGTGGCTGCGACTAGGCCGGCGCCCTGGCGCTTCGCGTGCTCGGCGTCTCGCCCGACGCCGGCAGGGTGAGGCGGAACAGGCTGCCGCTGCCCACCTCCGACTCAACCTCCAGCACGGCGTGCAGCATCTCCGCGAGCCGCCGCGAGATCGGCAGCCCGAGCCCCGTGCCCTCGGTGAGCTGCGTCTTGCCGAGCTGCACGAACTCGTCGAAGATCTTCTCGAGGTCCGCCGCGGCAATCCCCTCGCCCTCGTCGCGCACCTCGACGACGAGCCCGCCGTCGGCGGTCGGCATCGAATGCACCTTGATCGGCTTCCCCCGCCCGAACTTGATGGCGTTCGAGAGCAGGTTGAGCAGGATCTGCCGGAGCCGCCGGGGATCGCTCACCACCTTCAGCGGCTCCCCGTCGTGCGTCAGCGCGAGCGGCGAGCCGTACTGGTCCGCCAGCGGGCGCACCGTGACGAACAGGTCGTCGATGAGCTGCGGGAACTGCACCGGCTGCAGCCGGAGGTCGATCTTGCCCGCCTCGATCTTGGACAGGTCGAGCACGTCGTTCACCAGCTCCAGCAGGTGCTTCGCCGCCTTGTGGGTGCGCGTGATCCCCTCGGCCTGCTTCTCGTTCAGCGGGCCGTAGATGTTCTCCAGCAGCAGAGTGCTGTAGCCGAGCACCGCGTTGATCGGCGTGCGCAGCTCGTGGCTCATCGACGCGTAGAAGCGGCTTCGCGCCGCCATCGCCCGCTCCAGCTCGGCCTGGCGTTCCCCGAGCTCGTCGTTGAGCGCCTTCAGCTCCGTCATCGCCTTCGCCAGCGACTCCGCCTGTTCCTTGAGCGCCTCTTCGGCGCGGCGGCGCTCCGAGATGTCGCGCACGATCAGCGTGTACGTCTTCTTCCCGCGCAGGTCCAGACAGCTTGCCGTCGCCTCGATCGGGAACTGCTCCCCCGTCTCGCGCTGGCCGGTGAACGACAGCACGTGCTCCACCGGCACCTCGGACGCGCAGCTCTCGTCCTTCGCCTTCTCGCCGCCCGAGAGGGTACAGATTCGCTCGAGCGTGTCGCGGCGCGTCGCCTCCGGAAAGAACTTCGTCACATTCGCCCGGATCGCCTCGTCGGCCTTCGCGCAGAACATCCGCTCGGCGGCGGCGTTGAACAGGGAGATCACGCCGTCGGCGTCGAACACCACGATCGCGTCCATCGCCGAGCCGACGATCTCGGAAAACCGCGCTTCCGACTCGTAGATCTCGCGGATGTGCCGAAGCTCGAGCTCGCGCTTCTCGCTCTCGCGGATCATGTCCGCCTGTGTCGCCAGCTGCCGCTGCTTCTGGTACAGGTCCACGAAGACGCTCACCTTCGAGCGCAGGATGTCCGGCTGGAAGGGCTTGGTCATGTAGTCCACCGCGCCCACCGAATATCCCTCGAACACGTACTCCTCGTCCTTGCTGATCGCGGTCAGGAAGATGATGGGGATGAACTTCGTGCGCTCGCGCGACTTGATGAGCCGCGCCGTCTCGAATCCGTCGATCCCGGGCATCTGCACGTCGAGCAGGATCATGGCGAAGTCGTGCGACAGCAGCAGGCGCAGCGCCTCGTCGCCCGAATGCGCGCGCACAAGCGTTTGTCCGAGCGGCTCGAGGATCGCTTCGAGCGCCAGAAGGTTCTCCGGCCGGTCGTCCACGATGAGGATCTCGACAGGCGGCATGGGCCCGTAGACGCCCTCCACGGGCTGGCTCACGGCGCGCGGTGTCGCCTGCGAGGCATCGATCGTCACGCCGGCGCTCATGCGCCCTCGCGCTCCGGCACGCCGGCCGGCAGGTCGCAGAGATAGGCGACGAGCTCGGGCAACGGCATCACGCGGGCACGCGGCACGGCCTTCACTGCGGCCGCCGGCATCGTGGGGCTCTCCGCCGTGCTCGGATCCTGGATGATGGCCATGCCCCCGCGGTCGGAGATCTGCCGCAGCCCGAACGCACCGTCGGCGTTCGCGCCCGTGAGCACGATACCCACGGTGCGGTGACCATAGCTGTCGGCCGCCGAGCTGAACGTCACGTCGATCGACGGCCGGCTGTAGCGAACCGGCGCCTCGGTGCTGAGTGAGAAATGTCCGGGTTCCACCAGCGTATGATAGTCGGGCGGCGCCACGTAGATGCGGCCGTGCTCGAGCGGCATCTTGTCTTCCACCTCGCACACTTCCAGCGCCGAGCGCTCCTGGAGCAGCACGCGCAGCAGGTGGTCCGAGTCCTTGTGGCGATGCTGAATGAGCACGAGCGCCATCGAGAAGGTCTCCGGCAGGCCGGCGACGAGGGTGCGCAGCGCGGCAAGCCCGCCCCACGAGGTCCCGACGACCACGAGGTCGTAGCCAACGCCCTGCCCCGGGTCATCGCCGCCCTGCGTCGCCTGCATCAGTGCACCTTCCGATACAGCTTCTCCGTCGGGCTCACCTTCTCGTAGCACGGCTCGTACTGCGAGAACTTCAACGACTCCTTGCTGCCCAGCGCCATGATGCCGAACATCACGAGCGAGTCGTAGAACAGCGAGTGGACGCGGTTCTGCAGCGTCTTGTCGAAGTAGATCAGCACGTTCCGGCAGAAGATCACGTGGAATTCGCTGAACGACCGATCGGTGACCAGGTTGTGCTGCGAGAACACGATGTTGCGCGTGAGCGTCGGGCTGAACAGCGCGCCGTCGTACTTCGCCGTGTAGTACTCGGAGAAGGAGAGCTTCCCGCCGGCCTTGATGTAGTTCTCCGTGTACTCCTGCATCCGGTCGAGCGGGAAGATTCCCTGCTTGGCGCGCTGGAGCACCACGTCGTTGATGTCGGTGGCGTAGAGGCGTGCCCGGTCGTACAGCCCTTCCTCCTCGAGGAGGATCGCCATCGAGAACACCTCCTCGCCTGTGGAACAGCCGGCGTGCCAGATTCGGATGAACGGGTACGTGCGCAGCATCGGCACCACGCGCTCGCGGAACTCATGGTAGAAGCTCGGGTCGCGGAACATCGCCGTGACGTTGACGGAGAGGTCCAGCAGCAGCCGTTCCATCGCCTCCGGATCGTGGAGGATCCGGTCCTGGAGCGCGGACACCGTCCGCAGCCCTTCGCCCTCCACCCGCTTCCACAAGCGACGGCGGATCGACGCATATGCGTACGCGCGAAAATCGAAACCGTAGTGACGAAACACCCCTTCCAGGAGCAGCTCGATCTCGAGCCGCTCCAGGTCGGGGTTGTAGGTGGGCGGAGCTCCCGAGAGGGAAGTCTCGGAGCTCACCGGTAGAGCCATACGCGCATCAGGCTCAGGAGCTGGTCGGTATCCACCGGCTTCGTGATGTAGTCGGAGGCACCGGCCGCGATCGTCTTCTCGCGGTCGCCCTTCATCGCCTTGGCCGTCAACGCGATGATCGGCAGCGACTTGAGCGCCGGCACCTGCCGGATCGCCCGCATCGTCTCGTAGCCGTCCATCTCCGGCATCATGATGTCCATCAACACCAGGTCGAAATCCTGCCGCTCGCGCAGCAGCGCCACGGCGTCCTTCCCGTTCTCCGCGAACGACACCTGCATGCCGTGATCCTCCAGCATGCTCGTCAGCGAGAAGATGTTGCGAACGTCGTCGTCCACGATCAGCACGCGCTTCCCGGCGAACACCGCGTCGGTGTTGTGCAGGCGCTCCAGCATCCGGCGCTTCTGCTCCGGCAGCTTGGCCTCCACCCGGTGCAGGAAGAGGGCCGTTTCGTCGAGCAGGCGCTCCGGCGACTTCACGTCCTTCACGATGATCGTCTCGGCGAACTTCCGCAGCTTCGTCTCCTCGGCCTGCGTCAGCTCTTTCCCGGTGTAGATGATGATCGGCAGGTCCGCCACCTGCGGATTGGCCTTCACCGTCTCCAGGAGCTCGAATCCGCTCACCCCCTGGAGCCCGAGGTCGAGCACCATGCAATCGAAGTGGCCCGTGGAGAGCTCGCGCAGCGCGTCCTCCGCCGTGCCCACTGCGGTGATCTCCACGTCCTCGTGCTGGATCAGCTCGATCATGGCCGCGCGCTGCGTCGCGTCGTCCTCCACTACCAGCAGCCGCTTCACCGACGTGTCGATGAAGCTCGAGATCTTGGCGAACGACTCGTCGAGCGCTTCCTTCGTGACCGGCTTCTCGAGGTACGCCAGCGCTCCCGACTTGAGCCCCTGTTGCCGCGCCTGCACGCCCGTGATGATATGCACCGGGATGTGCCGCGTCTGCGGATGGTGCTTCAGCCGGTCGAGCACTCCCCAGCCATCCATGCCCGGCATGTCGATGTCGAGCGTGATGGCGTCCGGCTCGAAAGCGTGTGCGAGCTTGAGTCCGTCCGCGCCATCCATTGCGGCGAGTCCGCGGAATCCCTTCTCGCGCGCCATCTCCAGCAGGATCTTGCAGAAGTTTGCGTCGTTCTCGATCACGAGCAGCACGCGATCGCCCGCCTCGATGGAGTCGCGGTCGTCGTCGAAGCCGTGCGGCTTCGGCAGCTCGTCGCGGGCCACCGGCTGATCGTACTCCTCCTCGACCATCGCCGGCTGCGAGTCGACGGTAGCCGTGCCACCGCCGGAGCGCTCCCATCCGCCCGCTTCCGCGGTGGCGGATGTGAGCCGTCGCGTCTCCGTGGGAAGTCGCGGCGACACGGCGCGTGTGCGCGGATTGCCGGCCTCGGCGTTCGCCCAGACGTCACCGCGGTCGCGGCGGCGCGCCGAGCCCCCCTCGTCGCTCTTCGACGTCTCCGGCTCCACGTACCGCGCGGGCAGGAAGAGGGTGAAGGTGCTGCCCCGCGCAGGCGTGCTCTCCACCCGGATCTCGCCGCCGAGCAGCCGCGCGATCTCGCGGCTGATGGAGAGGCCAAGTCCCGTGCCGCCGAACCTCCGGCTGGTGGTGCCGTCCGCCTGCTGAAACGCCTCGAAGATGAGCTGCTGCTTCTCCTTCGCGATCCCGATGCCGGTGTCTTCCACCATGAACGCGATCACCGTCTCCGCCGAGTCGAGGATCCGGCTCGCGAAGCGCTTCCCCTTGTCCGCCTTCCGGACGCTGAGCGTCACGCCCCCCTTCTCGGTGAACTTGAACGCGTGGGAGAGGAGGTTCTTGATCACCTGCTGCAGCCGCTGCCCGTCGGTGTAGATCGCGTTCGGCACGCCGGCCTGGATGTCCACCGTGTAGGTGAGCCCCTTCTGCTGTGCCACCGGCTCGAACGTGCGCTTGGTGAACGACTCGATGTCCTGGATCGGCACGTCCGCCGGGTCGAGCTCCATCTTGCCCGCTTCCACCTTCGACAAGTCGAGAATGTCGTTGATGAGGTTGAGCAGGTCGGTGCCCGATGAGTAGATCGTCTGCGAGAACTCCACCTGCTTCGGCGTGAGGTTCTTGTCCTTGTTGTCGCTGAGCAGCTTGGCCAGGATGAGCAGCGAGTTGAGTGGCGTGCGCAGCTCGTGGCTCATGTTCGCCAGGAACTCGCTCTTGTACTTCGAGCTGAGCGCCAGCTGTTCGGCCTTCTCCTCGAGCGCGAGCCGAGCGCCTTCCACCTCGCGGTTCTTCTGCTCTACCTTCTGGTTCTGCTCGGCCAGCAGCGAGGCTTTCTCCTCGAGCTCCTCGGTCACCTGCTGCAGCTCCTCCTGCTGCTCCTTGAGCAGCTCCTCGGACTGGCGCAGCGTCTTGGCCTGCGCCTCGAGCTCCGTGTTGGAGCGCTTCAGCTCGTCCTGCTGGCTCTGCAGCTCCTTCGACTGGCTCTGCAGCTCCTGGGTCAGCTTCTGCGACTGCTCCAGCAGCTCCTCGGTGCGCATGCTCGCGCCGATCATGTTGAGCACGACGCCGATCGACTCGGCGAGCTGGTCGAGGAAGGTCTGGTGGATCTGGCTGAACGGAAGGAAGCTCGCCAGCTCGATCACTGCCTTCACCTCGCCCTCGAACAGCACGGGGAGGACGATGATGTTGCGAGGCGGAGCCTCGCCAAGACCTGATGTAATCTGGATGTAGTCGTCCGGCACGTTCTGCAGCAGGATCGGCTGCTTCTCCAGCGCGGCCTGCCCCACCAGCCCTTCGCCGATCGCGAACCGGTTGCCCACGTGCTTGCGGGCGCGGAACGCGTAGCTCGCGATGAGCCGCAGCGTCGGCACGCCGGCCTCGTTGTCCATGATGAAGAACGCGCCGTGATGCGCCGACACGAGCGGCGTCAGCTCGCTCATGATGAGGCGGGACACGGATTCGAGGTCCTTCTGCCCCTGCATCATCCGGCTGAACTTGGCCAGGTTGGTCTTGAGCCAGTCCTGCTCCTGGTTGCGCTCCGTCGTCTCCTTCAGGTTCGCGATCATCTGATTGAGGTTCGACTTGAGCTCGTCCAGCTCGCCCTGCGCCTCGACGGTGATCTGCCGGGTCAGGTCGCCCTTCGTCACGGCCGTCGCCACGTCGGCAATGTTTCGCACCTGCGCCGTGAGCGAGTTGGCCATCGCGTTCACGGCGTCCGTGAGGTCCTTCCACGTTCCTGCGACGCCCGGCACATCTGCCTGCCCGCCGAGCTTTCCTTCCGTGCCCACTTCCTTGGCCACGCGCGTGACTTCGTCGGCGAAGACGCGGAGCTTCTCCACCATCGTGTTAACGGTGTTCTTGAGCTCGAGGATCTCGCCGCGCGCTTCGACGGTGATCTTCTGCGAGAGGTCGCCGTTCGCCACCGCCGTGGTGACGAGGGCGATGTTTCGCACCTGCGACGTCAGGTTCGACGCCATGAAGTTCACGTTGTCGGTCAGGTCTCTCCACACCCCACCGGCGCCCGGCACGCGCGCCTGGCCGCCCAGGATGCCTTCCGATCCCACCTCTCGCGCCACGCGAGTCACTTCGCTCGCAAAGGCGTTGAGCTGCTCCACCATGGTGTTCACGGTGTTCTTCAGCTCGAGGATCTCGCCGCGCGCATCGACGGTGATCTTGCGCGACAGGTCGCCGAGTGCCACCGCGGTGGTCACGTCGGCGATGTTGCGCACCTGCGACGTCAGGTTCGACGCCATGTAGTTCACGCTGTCGGTCAGGTCCTTCCACGTGCCGGCCACGCCGGGCACGTTCGCCTGGCCACCCAGTCGCCCTTCGGTGCCTACTTCCCGGGCGACGCGCGTCACCTCGTCGGCGAAGCTGCGCAGCTGGTCCACCATGGTGTTCACCGTGGTCTTCAGCTCGAGCATTTCGCCCTTCGCCTCGGCTGTGATCTTCTTCGACAGGTCGCCCTTGGCGACCGCCGTCGTCACGTCGGCGATGTTTCGCACCTGACTCGTCAGGTTGCTCGCCATGCCGTTCACCGAGTCGGTGAGATCCTTCCACGTGCCGGCCACGCCGGGCACGTTGGCCTGGCCGCCGAGTACACCCTCCGTTCCCACTTCGCGCGCCACACGCGTCACTTCCGCCGCAAAGGCGTTTAGCTGGTCCACCATGGTGTTCTCTGTGTTCTTCAGCTCGAGCACCTCGCCCTTCGCCTCCGCCGTGATCTTGCGGCTCAGGTCACCCTTCGCGACCGCCGTGGTGACGTCGGCGATGTTTCGCACCTGACTCGTCAGGTTGCTCGCCATCGAGTTCACCGAATCGGTGAGATCGCGCCACGTCCCGCTCACCCCTTCCACGTTCGCCTGCCCGCCCAGCCGACCGTCCGTGCCTACCTCGCGCGCCACGCGGGTGACTTCCGCCGCAAAGGCGTTGAGCTGGTCGACCATCGTGTTGATGATGGTCTTCAGTTCGAGGATCTCGCCCTTGGCCTCCGCGGTGATCTTCTTCGACAGGTCGCCGCGCGCCACGGCGGTGGTGACGTCGGCGATGTTTCGCACCTGACTGGTCAGGTTGCCGGCCATGAAGTTCACCGAATCGGTGAGGTCCTTCCACGTGCCGGCCACGCCGGGCACGTTGGCCTGTCCACCCAGCCGTCCCTCCGAGCCCACCTCGCGCGCCACGCGCGTCACTTCGGCTGCGAACGAGTTGAGCTGGTCCACCATGGTGTTCACGGTGTTCTTCAGCTCGAGCACCTCGCCCTTGGCCTCGACGGTGATCTTCTGCGACAGGTCGCCGTTGGCCACCGCCGTCGTGACGAGCGCGATGTTTCGCACCTGCGACGTCAGGTTGCCGGCCATGTAGTTCACGCTGTCGGTCAGATCCTTCCACGTGCCGGCCACGCCGGGCACGTTCGCCTGACCGCCGAGGATTCCTTCCGTGCCCACCTCTCGCGCCACGCGCGTCACTTCCGCCGCAAAGCCGTTGAGCTGGTCCACCATGGTGTTCACGGTGTTCTTCAGCTCGAGAATCTCCCCCTTCGCTTCGGCGGTGATCTTCCGGCTCAGGTCGCCCTTCGCCACCGCCGTCGTCACGTCGGCGATGTTTCGCACCTGCGACGTCAGGTTCGACGCCATGAAGTTCACGCTGTCCGTCAGGTCCTTCCATGTGCCGGCCACGCCGGGCACGTTCGCCTGTCCACCGAGCACCCCTTCCGTACCCACCTCTCGGGCCACGCGCGTCACTTCCGCCGCGAAGCTCGAGAGCTGATCCACCATCGTGTTGATCGTGTTCTTGAGCTCGAGGATCTCGCCCTTCGCCTCGGCCGTGATCTTCCGTCGCAGGTCGCCCTTGGCGACGGCGGTGGTCACGTCGGCGATGTTTCGCACCTGGTTGGTCAGGTTGCTCGCCATGCCGTTCACCGAGTCGGTGAGATCCTTCCACGTGCCGGCCACGCCGGGCACGTTGGCCTGGCCGCCGAGTACACCCTCCGTTCCCACTTCGCGCGCCACACGCGTCACTTCGTCGGCGAAGCTCGACAGCTGATCGACCATCGTGTTGATGGTGTTCTTGAGCTCGAGGATCTCGCCCTTCGCTTCGGCCGTGATCTTCTTCGACAGGTCGCCCTTCGCGACCGCGGTGGTGACGTCGGCGATGTTTCGCACCTGGTTGGTCAGGTTCGTCGCCATGCCGTTCACGCTGTCCGTCAGGTCGCGCCAGGTGCCGCTCACCCCCTGCACGTTCGCCTGCCCGCCCAACCGTCCTTCCGTACCGACCTCTCGCGCCACGCGCGTCACTTCGCTCGCGAACGCGTTGAGCTGGTCCACCATCCGGTTCACCGTCGAGCCGATCCGGAAGAACTCACCCTGCACCGTCTTTCCCTCGATCTCCAGCTCCACCTTCTGGCTCAGGTCACCCTCGGCGACCGCCTTGATCACCCTGGCCACCTCGCTGGTGGGTTGCACCAGATCGGTGATGAGCGAGTTGAGCGCGTCCACGCTGCCGGCCCACAGCCCACCCGCCGGTCCGATCGTCGCGCGGTCGCGCATCTTCCCCTCGCGGCCGACCGACAGGGCGACGCGATTGAGCTCGTCCGCGAGACGCCCCTGCTTGGTGGCCACACTGTTGAAGATGTCGGCGATCTCCGCCATGAGCGGATCGCCCAGTGGCTCGAGCCGCACGGTGAAGTCGCCGGCGTCGATGGCCCGCAGTCCGGCGAGCAGGCGCCGCATCGCGCGCTCGCGCGCGACATTGTCGCCGCCGCCGCCGTTGCCGCCCTGCGCCGTGGCGACACCGCCGTCGCTCGGCAGATCGTCGATGGCATCGAGGTCGCCGTTCGCTCCCGGGACAGCCGCCCGGCGAGGACGCCCGCGCTTGCCGCGCTGGACCCCGGGCGGCGTACGCTCCTTTCCACGCCCCGCTCCGGGCGAGGTTCCTTGATCAGGCAATTCGGGTCTCTCGCCGACGCTCACGGTCAGCTCCTATGAGGAAAGAGAGGATACGAAACGCCACCGGCCAGGGTCGGTGGCTTGAGGGGCGGGCAGGCCCGGGCCGCAGCAACCGGGCGCGCACGCAGACGTCTTCTTCAAATGATGTGCCGAGCTCGTCCATTCAACCAGCGACGCCGCACGGACTTGGGCGGTCCAGAAGAGTCGAATACCTGCAAGAAGCACGCTCTCGGACACATCAATTGATATTGATGCCTCAATGGGGAAAAGTCACCGCATCGCCCACGGCGATCTCGCCCTCCGCCAGAACACGCACATACACCCGGCTCCACCCCGGGTTCACCTTTTCCCCCACCCGCGTCGACAAGCCGTTCGCGAACCCGCCCGCGATCTTCGAGCAGGGGGCGGCAAAGCTCATCACCTCCACTTCCACCTCGCCGAGCCGGAGACGGACGCCTGGCCGCACCTCCTCCCACAGCAAGCCCGCGATCGTCACGTTCTCCCCCAGCGTGCCGCGCTCCAGCGGATGCCCCTCCGCCACGAGCGCGTCCAGCCGCTCCTGTGAGTAGAGGCAGAGCGCGCGATCCGGTCCGCCATGATACTTCCGGTTGGCCTGCCGATCGCCCTCCATTCCCCCCACGCGCACCATCGCCCGCTCTACCGGCAGCTTCGGCACGCCGCCAGCGGAGCGTTGCAGTCCCGTCACCCGCCTGTCGGTCGTCGTCATCACGGAACGTCGCCGACGACCAGCCGCACGGGGATCCCGCCATTGGTCGTCTGGGCCACCACCTTCAGGCCGAGCCCGAGCTGCCGTTCGAGTACGGGATCCGGTGACATGAGCGCCACGCGCCACCCTCGCGCCCGCGCCCGCAGCACGTGCCCGAGCTGCGCCCATAGGTCGCGCACGCGATCCGTGTCCCCAACCCGCACGCCGTACGGCGGGTTGGTCACGACCCATCCGGCAGTGCCGGCGGGAAAGACTGCAGCCGATATCGATTGGGTCGCGAACGCGATGTCCCGAGCGACGCCGGCTCGGTCCGCATTGGCGAGAGCCGCCTCGATGGCGCCGGCGTCTCGATCGGCGCCGACGATGGTGGTCGGCGCGCCGGTGCGCGCGGCACCGGCGAGCTCCGCGCGAATCCGGTCTCCCAGGGTGCGCGACACGCCAGGCCAACGCTCGGCCGCGAACGTACGTGCACCCCCGGGCGGCAGTCCGCGCGCCATCAGCGCGGCCTCGATCGGAATCGTTCCCGAGCCGCAGAACGGATCCACCAGCGGCGCGGTCAGATCCCAGCCGGATGCGGCGAGGAGCGCGGCGGCGATCGTCTCCCTCAGCGGCGCCTTCGCCGTCGCCTGACGGTAGCCGCGCCGATGCAGCAGCGCGCCCGAGGTGTCGGCGCTCACTGTGCAGTGGTCGCGCAGCAGCCGCACCACGAACAGCTGCGCGTCGTCGTGCGACGCCTCGTCTTCGGCCCCGCTCCCCCCCTCCGCCTTCACGCCGGGCACGGCGCGCGTGACGGCATCCGCCAGCCGCTGCGCGACGGCGTCGGAGTGATAGAGCTTCGACTTCTTGCAGGTCACCCGGAATCGTACCGCCGTGTTCGGTGCCACGATGCGCGACCACGGGACCTGCCGGGCGTGGCGCTCCAGCTCTGCGAACGACCGCGCCTCGAACGCGGCGAGGCGAACGACGACGCGCGACGCGATGCGGAGCGCGGCGTTCGCCACGAGCACGCTGCGCAGGTCCCCATCCCACGCGATGCCGCCACCCCCCTCCGCCAGCTCAACGGGAAGGCCGAGCGCCCGCGCTTCGGCGAGCGCCAGCGACTCCAGGCCGGGCGCCACGATCGCGAAACAGTCCAGCGGTGCGGGCACTGCGGGGGCGGGCACGGCGTTGGGCTTTCCGCTGCGCGCGGGCTGGCGTGACGCCGTTTTCGACGCGGGACGTGAGTGCTTCGACACTCCGCAAGGCTAACGCGCGACCAGTCTCGATGCGACTCGTCGAGCGGGCCGCGCGCGCCGCGCATCGTCTCGGCGGCCGCGCCTCACGCCGTGAGAGGTTGGCGCGGTGTGCGTTCGCGCGGTGTGCGTTCGCGCGGTGTGCGTTCGCGCGGTGTGCGTTCACGAACCACCCGATAGCTCAGCAGCGCCGCGAACACCACGAAGTAGATGACGGGAAAGAGCGTGTCCTTCTTCACCGACCACAGGTAGTGCATGGTGCCCGTCACGGCCGCCGCGTAGATGAGGCGGTGCAGCCGGTTCCACCGCTTGCCACCCAGCCGCTTGATCCATCCCGTCGTCGAGGTGACGGCGAGCGGTATCAGCAGCACGAAGGTCAGCATGCCGACGAGGATGTATTTGTGCTTCACGATCTCCTTCCCCATGAACGGGAGATCGAAGTTCGTGTCGGCCCACGTCCACGTTGCCACGTGCACGCACGCATAGA
>JBBQDE010000002.1:0-28506 GCA_038319425.1 Gemmatimonadales bacterium | reverse complement strand
CGCGCCACGTCGCCCGAGGCGAAAGCATTCATCGCGGCGTACCTCGCCGCCTTCAAGGAAGAGCCCGACCAGCGCGCGGCGCTCGCGTACGATGCCGCGATGCTGATCGGGCGTGCGGTCGTTGAGGTCGGCGCTGATCGGCCGAAGATCCGCGACTGGGTCGAGTCGATCGGCCGCGTGCGCCCACCGATGGCGGGTGCCGCGGGACCGATCGCCTTCGACGAGAACCACGACGCAGTGAACAAGCCGGTCGTGATCGCGCGGGTGGGACGATGAGACTGGTGGCCACCATCCGCGCGCGGCTCTGGCTGGGCTTCGGGATTACCGTGGCCCTCATCCTCGCCGCGGGCTTTCTCGCCGGCCTCTCGCTCCAGCGCGCGGGGCGGCGCAGCGAAGCGATCGTCGTCGAGATGCGGGAGGAGCAGGAGAGCGTGCAGCAGGTGGCGTACCGGCTGCTCCAGGAGGTCGCGGCGGGAATGCGCTACCTCAACACGGGCGCCGAATCCGATGGGACGCGCTACACGGCGCTCGCCGACGAGGCCGACCGGGTGCGACGCAGCACGGTGAAGCTGCCGGCCCTGTCGAGTGCCGAGCGGCAGAAGCTCGAGGAGCTGGGCACCTTGCAGGGGACGGTGGAAGTCGGGATCGGCGTCGCCCACGCCTACGCCGCGATCGGCAAGCCGGTCGAAGCGGCCGCCGTGCTGGCGAAGAACGCCGCGGCGCTGGACCAGGTGGACCGGACGCTCGAAGGGCTGCGCGCCGAGGGGCAGCGTCGCATGTCCGAACGACAGAACGACGCGGCGCTCACGCTGCGGCGGAGCGAGAGCCTGCTCGGCCTCGTGGTGCTGATGGCGGTGGGCGTCGGCATCCTGTCGAGCATCACGACGTCGCGTGCCGTCACCCGTCCGCTCAAGGCGCTCACGCGCGACATGGAAGCGATCGGCCGTGGCGACCTGCGTCGGAGCGACCTGCGCCGCGAGGCCCTGGGCGCGTCGGAGTACGAGGCGCTCGCCGCGGCCTTCGACCAGTCGCGCGAGCGACTGCGTGATCTGCTGTCGGAGATGCAGCGGCAGTCGGACGACGTGGCCACGGCGGCGGCGGAGCTGGCGGCGTCGGCGGGTGGCGCATCCGAGAGCACGCAGCACGTAGCGACGGCGGTGACCGAGATGGCACACGGCGCCGGCCAGCAGCTCGACATCCTCAATGGCGCGGGCAGCGCCGTGGAGCAGCTCGCCGCCTCGGGCCGGACCATCGAGGAGGCGTTGAAAGAGAGTCAGGCGCGCGGGCGCGAGATCCGCACATCGGCCAACTCGACGGCGCAGGAGATCGGGCACGCGGTGGACAGCCTGCTTGCCGCGCGCGAGGTGTTCGACCGGAGCGTGAAGGAGATCGCGACGCTGCGCGAGAGCCTGGGCGTGGTGGACACCTTCGCCACGACGATCTCCGAGATCGCGTCGCAGACGAACCTGCTCGCGCTCAACGCGGCGATCGAAGCGGCGCGCGCCGGCGACGCGGGCCGGGGGTTCGCCGTGGTGGCGGAGGAGGTGCGCAAGCTGGCGGAGGAGAGCGGGCGCGCCGCGAGCCAGGTCACGACGAACGTCGGCCGTATTCGCGAAGGGGTGTTGGGGACGTCACGCGCGGTAGAGAGCGGGACGACGCAGATGCGCGACGTGACGAAGATCGCCGACGCGGCGCGGCAGGCGCTCGCTCACATCCAGGCGGCGGTGGAGCGCGTGGAGGAGGCGTCGCTGCGCGTCTCGGAGGCCGTGAGCGGGAATGTCATCGCGATCGCGTCGGTGGAACGGGCGATCGCGAAGGCTGGGGACACCGCGCAGAGTCACGCCGCGTCGGCGCAGCAGGTGGCGGCGGCCACCGAGGAGACGTCCGCGTCGGTGGAGGAGCTCGAAGCCACGTCGAACATGCTGAACGATTCCGCGCGCCGGGTGCGCGAGCGCGTGCTGGAGTTCCGGCTCGAGTAGCGGAGCAGTGGCGTCGGCCGAGTTGAGCATCGTCCCGCTGGCCACAGGCGTGCCACGAACCACGCGGCATAAAAAACCGTCAGTCCAGCTTCAGCGACCGCCGCACTCGCGCGAAGCGCGGGTCAGCCCGCAGGCGTGCGTACTGGGGATCGTTGTTGACGCCGATGAGCGGCGCGAGTGGCCATTCGCGCACTTGCTCGATCCACTGATAGGCCTCGCCGGTCTCGCCAAGCACGGCGTGAAACAGACCGCGATACAGCAGGTAGTGCGGATGCGAAGGGTCAGCCTGGGCGAAGTCGGCGCGGGCGCGTGCTGTGTCGCCAGCGCGTGCGTGCACGGCGGCCAGGTCGAGCAGCGCGCGCGGATTGCGCGGCACCACCTTCAGGGCTCGCTCGATGAGCCGAGCCCCCTCCGTAGTGCGGCCGGCGGCGCCAAGGATGTGACCATAGTTGTCGAGCACCCACGGGTTCTGCCGCACCCACGCCGAATCGGGCTCGGCGATCACGGTCCGCTCGAACTGGCGGAGTGACGCGGGCAGGTCGCCCGCGTAGTACAACATCACGCCATGGAAGTTGTTGATCTGCACCGACAGCGGGTCGAGCCGGCTGGCGATCGTCGTGTGGACTAGCGACTCGCGGGCGCGCCCCATGTAGGCCAGAGTGAGCGCATACCATTGATGAACGGTGGCGTCGTCGGGGGACGCAGAAAGCGCCGTGCGATACGCCGCCTCGGACTCGCGCCACCGATGCTCCCACGCCAGTGCCTGGCCGAGGGCCGCATAGGCTTCGCCGCTTCGCGCGTCGAGGGTGATGGCCCGCTCCGCCGCGGCGCGCGCCTTGGGGAACATCGCGTCGGCGGGGCCGAATCCGAAGTACCCGAGCATCGCGTACGCTTGCGCCATCCCGGCGTATGCCGGCGCGAACGAGGGATCGCGCTCGGTGGCCTGACGATACAGCACGACGGCGCGCTCCAGCCCGTCCTTCGTGCGCCGACTCCACAGCTCGTGCGCTCGCAGATATTCCTGCCGCGCCTCCATGTCCATGGTGCGCTGCGCGGCTCGCATCACGCGGTCGCCCCCCGGTGCGCCCGAAGAGGCGGTGTCGGTGGCAGGCGCCTCGGCGCGTACGAAGCCTTCGGGCGATGAACGGAAGCGCGCGGGATAGAGCAGGGCGGCGGTGAAGAGCGCGAACAGCCCGACGAAGGCGAGCACGGTGGCGCGGCGCGATGCGGCGAGGCGCCAACGCGTCGGCCTGTCAGGGGCCGCGGCGGGGAATTCATCGGTGCCGGGATCGGTGGTGACACCTGTGGCTACAAGGGTGATGGGCGACGCACCTACCGCGGTCGCCGCCGAGTCGGCCGAGGTGCGCGAAGCCGGCTGCGAGAGCGTCTGCGCCAGCGACTCCACCGCCGGGTCGGGCTCGACCTCGAGAATCTCGCGAACGAGCCGTTGATGCACGCGCCCCTGCTGCACCGCGGTGGTGCAGTCGCCGGCCACCGCCAACGCGCGCATGAGCGACAGGGTCGCGGGGGCGCTGAGCGGCTCCGCGTCCACCCGGCGGCGCCACCACTGCGCCGCCTTCGCGCGGTCGCCGCGCGAGTCGGCGTCTTGCGCCAGCAGCTGCAGCGCGCGACGCAGCTCCTGTTCGCGCCGCTCGCGCTCGCGCTCCATCCAGCGCTCGAACTCCACGTCGGCGGCCGGATGCAGCCCGTCGAGCAGGGGCCCGCTGTACGACGCCACGGCGTCGGCCCAGCGTCCGTCGGCCATCGCGACATCGAACTCGCGCACGTCGCAGCTGATGCGTGTCGAGTTGAGGCGAAGGTCGGTGGCGCTCGAGAGGATCGCGTCGACGCCCAGGTCGCGCCGCGTGGCGTAGAGGAGCTGGTCGAGGGCGTGGCGCGCGCGGTCGGTTGGACTCTCCGGCCAGAGGAAGGCCTGGATGCGCTCGCGCCCCAGCCCGCGCTCGCCCGCGATGCCGAGTAACGCGAGGAGGGTGAGCCGGCGCCGCTGGAGGGCGCCGGCGGGCACGGGGCCCGACTCGCTCTCGAGCGACAGGGCGCCAAACAGCCGGAGCGCGAACATGGACTCCCTCGAGGCACCCGTGTGACCGCGCTATGAGATGGCTGTGAGCCGCGGACCTTAGGATGGAAAACATCCATCCCGCGGTCAAGCGGACGTGCGCCCCACCCACCGCCGGCCCTCGACCGCGCACTCATCCTTTCTCACCGGAGCCCGCCGTGCAGTGCTTCAGCCCCCGGACCTGTTCATTGCTGTTGGCCGCTCTTTTCACCGGCGGTTGCCACGACTCCGTCACCGGCCCTGACCTGTTGAGTCGCGATTACGATGTGTGGCTCACCGACCAGTCCGATTCGCCGGGCAAGACATACGGCGGGACACTCTACATCTATCCGAAGTCCCAGATCTCCGCCGCGAGCGGGACGACCACGGGAACGCCCACGCGAGTCGACCTCTCCGGGAGCGTAAGTGCGATGTGCCTCGCCAGCACGGGGGCGAACCCGGTGCGGGCGCACATGATCGCATTCAACTCCACTGGCACCCACGCGATCATCGCCTTCGTGGCCAGCGGGCACGTGGCGATCCTCAACACGGACACCCACGAGCCGGTGGCCTGCCTGCGAATGGAGGTGGGTGCAGGCGGGGGGCGACAGGCGCACGCCGCGATCCCGGCCCCCGACGACTCCTACATCCTCGTGGCCAATCAGAACGGCAAGCTGCTCCAGCGCATCAATGCCAACTTCGCCGCGAACCAGTTCACGCTCGATGCGGCGGCCACGATCGATCTCGCCGCCTGCACCACCCCCTCCGGCGCCGCGTGCCAGTCGGCGGCGGTGCGGCCCGACAACGCGCCCATCGTACCCGTCATCACGTCGAACAGCGCACTGGCGTTCGTGACGCTGCGTGGTGGCGGGCTGTTCGTGGTGAATCCGCGAACCACGCCCATGACCATTCGCGCCGAGTACGACAAGAGCGTCATTCAGGGGAGCGGACTCACAGGCGTGCAGGTCGGGACCGACATGATTGTCAACAGCGGACTGGGATTCTTCGCCTACCGTATCCCTGCTGATGTCCCAGCGTCGAACGCGGTGAACGCGCCAGCGCCGACAACGCTCGTGGCGGATGCGGCCACGTCGCGAGATGGCCACGGGGTATCGGCCACCGGCGGCGGCAAGTACGTGTGGATCACCGACCGCGGCACCAACGTGGCCGAGGTGTTCGTCGTGGCCACCGGAGCGCGCACGACGGTGAGCATGACGAGCGCGCTGTCGAGCGACCCGGCGCCCGATCTCACCGACGTGTCGCCTGGGGGCGACCTGCTCTTCGTGGCGCTCCGCGGGCCGATCCCGCTCAGCGGCGGGGCCGTGGCCACGGGCAACACGCCGGGACTGGGCGTCGTGAAGTTGTCGGCGGCCGGGGACCAGGGGACGATGCAGAGTCTCTTCCGGTTGACGAACCTGGACGCGAGCAACGTGGAGCGCGCTGACGCACACGGCATCCGCGTGCGGGTCAAGTCGGGAGCGAGCGCCGCTCGTATCGCCGCGCTGGGAATATCGCTGATCCGGCTCGCGATGTTCGGCGAGCCCGCGCGCGCGACGCTCGCGCCGCCGATGCGAGTGGCGTCGCGCGGCGTAGCATCGGATAACGTGGCGCGCTCCGACGCGCCGCAGGAATGCGACGAGGAGGGAATGATGGCGAAGGGGCCGCGCACCGGCTCGCCGAAGCGGTAAGTCGCGAGCGCGAGACGTGAGCGGAGTTCGGCGCGGCGCGTTTGCCGGGGGAACGCGTCGCGCGTAGGTTCGGACGCGCCCCACCCCGCTCTCCTTCGCTGGACCCATGCCGCTTCGCCCCGACCTGCAGACCGCTCTGGGCACCGCGTACGCCGTCGAGCGCGAGCTCGGCGGCGGTGGGATGAGTCAGGTGTTCCTGGCGGAGGAGCGGGCGCTCGGTCGGAAGGTGGTGGTGAAGGTCCTGCCCGACGAGCTGGCGGGATCGGTGTCGGCACAGCGCTTCAAGCGCGAGATCGCCCTCGCGGCCCGGCTGCACCACCCGCACATCGTGCCAGTGCTCACCGCCGGCGAGACGGAGGGCGAGGGGCGCATCCTGTATTACACAATGCCGTTCGTGGATGGCGAATCGCTCCGCGAGCGGCTCCAGCGGGGACCGATGGCGCCTGTCGAGACGGTGCGCGTGCTCCGCGAGGTGGCGACCGCGCTGGGGTACGCGCACGCGCACCGCGTGGTGCACCGCGACATCAAGCCGGAGAACATCCTGCTGGCGGGAGGGGTGGCCACTGTGACCGACTTCGGCGTGGCCAAGGCACTGGCATCGGCCGCCACGGCCGCCACGGCCGGCTCTGCCAGCGGGTCGGCCACGCTCACGTCGGTCGGCGTCACGCTGGGAACGCCGGCGTACATGGCGCCGGAGCAGGCGGCGGCCGATCCCGCGGTGGACCACCGCGCGGATCTCTACTCGCTTGGCTGTGTCGCCTACGAGATGCTCACCGGCGCACCTCCCTTCTCCGGGTCGGCGCTGCGTGTGCTCGCGGCGCAGGTCACGGAGACGCCGGCGCCGATCGACACGCGCCGCACGCCCGTGCCCGCGGGATTGGTTGCGCTGACGAAGCGTCTCCTCGCCAAGAGTCCGGACGAGCGGCCGCAGACGGCTGACGATCTCGTGCGCGCCCTCGACGCGCTCATCATCACCAACGGCGGATGGCCGGCGCGGGCTTCGCTTCGCCTGCCGTCGCGCCGGTGGTTGGCCGCCCTCGCCGCGCTGCTCGTGATGCTCACGCTGGGAGTGGCATTTGCTCGTCGCGGCGCGCGCATCCCGGGTGACGCGGCGCAGTCGCGCTCGATCGGCATCGTGCCGTTCGAGAACCTTAGCGCGGACCGCGACAACGAGTACTTCAGCGAAGGGATCACGCAGGAGATCGCCGACGCCCTTGGCAAGGTGCCAGGACTGCGCATCGCCGAGGAGCGCTCGTCGCGCTCCAGTCGGGGGGATGCGAGGGACAGCCGCGCGATCGGACGCGCGCTCGGCGTGGAAACGGTGCTGCACGGAAGCGTTCAGCGCGCCGGGGATCACGTCCACATCACCGCCCGACTCGTGAACGCTGCCGACGGCTACCAGATCTGGTCCGATCGGTACGATCGCGACTTTCGCGACGTATTCGCGGTGCAGGATGAGCTGGCGCGCGCGATCGTGGCGGGGCTCCAACTCCGCCTCGTCGCTGGCGTGCAGGGTCTGCTCATGCGACCCGGGACGGCGAATCCAGAGGCGCACCGGTTGTACCTGCTCGGGATGTACCAATGGAACCGTCGCACAACGGCGACGCTGCACAAGGCAATGGACACCTTTCGCCAGGCCGTCCGGCTGGATAGCAGTTATGCGGCACCTTACGCGGGGCTCGGGCTCGCCTATGCGGTGCTGGTGGATTACGAGGACGTGGACGTGAGTACGATGAGCGACAGCGCGGCCGCCGCTGGACGCGCGGCGCTCGCCCGGGACAGCACGTCGTCGGACGCCTGGACCGCGATCGCCAGGGCGCACGCGAACCGGTTCGAGAACCGCGCCGCGCTCGAGGCGTTCGCCCACGCGGTGGCGCTCGACCCGAACAATGCGAGGGCCCATCAGTGGTACGCAGAGACGCTCGCGCACGTGCAGCGGTTCGACGAGGCGAGGCGCGAGATTTACCGCGCGCGCGATCTGGAGCCGGTCACGCTCATCATCAACGTGAACGTCGGCCGTGTGGCGCTCGCGGCGCGCCGCTATGCGGAAGCTGAGGCGGCGTTGCGTCACGCAATCGAGCTGGATTCCGCCTTCTACTATCTGCATCCGTATCTTGCCACGGCGTATCTGGCGCAGGGGAAGCCGGACAGTGCCCTGGCCGAGTTCGAGCGGGTGCCGCGGCTCGCGGGACGGCAGCCGGCACGCACAACGTTGATGCTCGGCTATCTGCAGGCACGGATCGGCCGGACCGGCGAGGCACGGGCGACGCTCGCCGAGGTGGAGCGCTTGGCGTTGCACGGTCCGATGTCCTACGGTTCGTACGCGCTACTGCTGTGGGAAGTGGGCGAAAAGGACCGCGCCGTGGCTGCGCTCGACACGGCGGTGGCGCGCTACGACCCCATCTTCAGGATGCGTTCGACCGAGGAGATCTTTGATCACCTTCGCGCCGATCGGCGGACGGCGGGAGCATTCGCGCGGGCGGAAGCGCAGTGATGGCTCAAGAAACCACGCGAAAACTGCGGCGTGGGGTCCGTGAGGCGTGTTCCGGAAAGCCGATAAGCGCGAACGTCACCCGGAGATAGTCGCCCGACTGCTTCGGGACGCGCGCGAGGTGACGACTCCCCAAGCTTCTCCCTAGTCCCGCCAAAAAAAGAACGCGCCATCGAGGATGGTGCTCGACGGCGCGTTCACGAGAGAAGCGAGGCTAGCTCCCCAGGTAGGACTTGAACCTACGACCCTCCGATTAACAGTCGGATGCTCTGACCAACTGAGCTACTGGGGAATGAAGAGCGGCAGACCCTGAAATTTACCCGCACCCAGGGTGAAGTCAACCGGAGCGCACCGCGCCTACGACGCCTTCGCGCGCTTGCGCGACGGCGCGCTCACGATGCTCGGCTTGCCGGTGTGCGACGCGCGCCGCACGCCCGATGGCAGGTTCCAGTCGGGCAGCACGGTGCGCAGCCAGTGGCCGGTGTGGGAGCCCGCCGCTGCGGCGACTTCCTCGGGCCGGCCCATCGCCACGATCTCGCCGCCGCCCGACCCGGCCTCGGGCCCGAGGTCGATCACCCAGTCGGCAAGCTTGATCACGTCGAGATTGTGCTCGATCAGCACGAGCGTATGTCCCGCATCCACCAGGCGATCGAACACGGAGGCCAGCTTGCGGATGTCCTCGAGGTGCAGGCCGGTCGTCGGCTCGTCCATGATGTAGAGCTTGCGCCCCGCCTTCTTCGCGCCGAGCGCGAGCTCGCGCGCGATCTTGAGCCGCTGCGCCTCGCCGCCGGACAGCGTGGTCGCGGGCTGCCCCAACCGCAGGTAGCCGAGTCCCACCTGCTGGAGCTGCCAGAGCGCCTGACCGAGCTTTTCCTCGTACGGGAAGAACCGGATCGCCTCGTCCACCGTCATCTGCAGCACGTCGGTGATGCTCTTGCTGAAGTATTTCACATCGAGCACGTCCGCCTTGAAGCGGCGGCCCGCGCAATCGTCGCAGGGGACGAACACGTCCGCCATGAACACCATCTCGACCTCGAGATATCCCGCGCCCTCGCAGGTCTCGCACCGACCCCCCGCGACGTTGAAGCTGAACGTGCCGGCGGTGTAGCCGCGCTGCCGCGCCATCGGCAGCGACGCGAAGATGCGCCGGACCTCGTCGAACGCCTTGACGTACGTGACCGGGTTGGAGCGGGGCGACTTGCCGATGGGGCTCTGGTCCACGAGCACGACGTCTTCGAGCGATTCGTAGCCGGCGATGGTGTCGTAGGCCCCCACGCGCTCTCCGAGATGCTGCTTGGCCGAGTGCTCGCCCCGCAGGCTCGTTTCCAGCGCGCGCATCAGCACATCGTGAATGAGCGTGCTCTTGCCGCTCCCCGATACGCCGGTAACGGCCGTGACCGCCCCCAGCGGAATGCGAACGTCCACGCCCTTGAGGTTGTGCTCACGCGCGCCGGTGAGGGTGAGCCATTGCGGCCCGATGCGACGGCGCGTGGCGGGCACCGGAATCTCGCGCTCACCGGTGATGTACTGCCCGGTGAGCGGACTCTCGGCGATGCGCGACATCGGGCCGGCGAACACGAGCTGCCCTCCCTTCTCGCCGCTCTGCGGCCCGAGCTCCACCATGTAGTCGGCGGCCTTGATCGCGTCGAGGTCGTGCTCGACGACGAGGACCGTGTTGCCGCCGTCGCGCAGTCGGAGCAGCAGCCGGAGCAGCCGATCCATGTCGCGCGAGTGCAGGCCGATGGACGGCTCGTCGAGCACGTACAGCGTGTCTACCAGGCGCGAGCCGAGCGAGTTGGCGAGCCCGATGCGCTGGGCCTCGCCACCCGACAACGTTCGCGTGGCGCGATTGAGCGAGAGATAGTTGAGCCCCACGTCGCAGAGAAACGTCACCCGGTCGTGCGCTTCGCGGAGAATGTGCGCGGCGATCTGCTGGTCCATCGCCGAGAGCTGCAGCCCGTCGAGCCACTCGACGAGCGTGCCGATCGGAAGTGCGCTGACTTCGGCGATGTCGCGGCCGGCGACCTTCACCTGCAGCGACTCCGGCTTCAGCTTCGTGCCGTGACAGGTCGGACACTCCTGCGCCGTCTGGTACTGCCGAAGGAAAACGCGGATATACTGCTTGTAGCGCTTCTCCTCCAGATCGCGCATGAAGGGGAAGATGCCCTTGAACCCGCGCCCTCCGGCGCGAAGCAGACGCTCCCGCTGCATTGCGGGCAGCTCGCGCCAGGGAACGTCCATCCGGATCCCTTCCTTCTTCGCGAACTCCGCGAGCGCGCGGCGCTTGTTGTCGTAGCGCGGCTTCGTCCACGGATCGATCGCGCCGTCGCGCAGCGAGCGGTCGGGGTAGGGGACAATGAGCGACTCGTCGTACTCGAGGATTGCACCGAAGCCGTTGCACTGCGGACACGCGCCGCGCGGCGAGTTGAACGAGAAGAGCTGCGGGGTGGGCGCCGGCATCGTGGTGCCGTCGTTCGGGCACTGAAAGCGCTCCGTGAAGCGCAATCGAGAGACGTGCTGTCCGTCGAACGGCGAGGGGACCGGGTCGGTGAAGAGGATGACCGCGTCGCCGTCGCCTTCGCGGAAGGCGGTCGCGACCGCGTCGGCGAGCCGGCTGCGCGCATCGTCACCGACCGCGAGCCGGTCCACCACAACGAGCAGCTCCTTCGCGAGCGTGACGTCCACGTCCTGGGTGAGGAGCGCGTCGAGGTGCTTCACCACGCCGTCGACGCTGACACGCACAAAGCCCTGCGCCCGCAGGTTCTCGACGATGACTTCGTGGGTGACTTCGCTGGAGCGCAGCACGGGGGCGGACACGTAGAAGCGAGCGCCGGCCGGCAAACCGAGCACGGCATCGGTCACCGATTGCACGGTGTCGGGCTTCAGCTCGCGCCCGCAGACCGGGCAGAGAGTATGGCCAACCCGCGCCCACAACAGGCGCAGGTAATCGTAGATCTCAGTCGCTGTACCCACGGTGGAGCGCGACGTCTTGGTGGGGTTCTTCTGCTCGATCGCGACGGCCGGCGAGAGCCCGTCGATGAGATCGACATCGGGCTTCTCCATGCGCTCGAGGAACTGGCGCGCGTACGCGCTGAGCGATTCGACGTACCGCCGCTGTCCCTCGGCGTAAATGGTGTCGAAGGCGAGGGAGGACTTGCCCGACCCCGAAGGGCCCGTGATCACGGTGAACGAGCGCCGCGGGATCTCGAGGTCGAACCCCTTCAGGTTGTGTTGCCGCGCGCCGCGGACGATGAGCTTGTCCTTCATGAACAGCCGGTGAAGCGGTGAGGCGGTCGTGCGGACTGGCGCAATCTATCTCAAGGCGTCCCGAATAAACACCGCAGACGTACCGAGCCCCGCCTCCCTCGTACGACGGGAGGCGGGGCTCGGTGGTGCGTCGTCCTGCGAACCTTACAGAGTGGTGCGGTTCCGCGTGGTGAGGCGGTAGATCCAGAGCAGCAGCATGGCGCCGACGACGGCGAGCACGATGCTCCAGAGCGAGAAGCCGTTCAGGCCGGAGCCGGTGATGGCGTTGCCGATGAAACCGCCGATGAACGCGCCGACGATACCGATGATCATGGTGACGATGATGCCACCCGGATCCTTCCCGGGCATGAGCGCCTTGGCGATCGCACCAGCGATCAGTCCGAGCACGATCCAAGCAATGATACCCATAGCACTGCCTCCAAAGGTGGAAGTGGACGACGCTCGCCCTAACGCAACGGGCGTACCACATATGGTCGAGGGCGGCAGGTAGGCGGACTCGAGAGTTTTCACCGCCGGTCCCGTTTGTTGCTGACAGCTTCGTTTTTCCTCATCGCTCAAGGCCGCGCGGGCTCCGTGGCGCCGCATGAGCCATGCGCCAACACCGCCTCGAGCTTTGAGGAGACGCCAAGCGGTCAGCCGCGCGGCACTGCCGTAGAGCGCACGCGTTAGAATACAGCCTCCATGGCTGCCACGCTTTCTCCGCACGCTGCCGACGACGACGCCACCGTCAGGCGCTACGACCGCCGATTGGTGCGGCGGCTGGTGGTCTACGTGCGGCCGTACAAGCGTCTGGTCGCCGGGGCGCTGCTGCTCCTGATGACGGAGGGGCTGCTGCAGCTCGTAGGGCCGATCCTCACGCAGCGCGTGATCGACGTCGCGCTGCCGACGCGGGACGCCGGCATGGCCGCGCATGCCGCGCTGCTCTACGCGGCCTCCCTCGTGCTCGCCTTCGGCTGCTCGTACGGGGAGACGATGCTCACCGCGCTGCTCGGACAGCGAGTGATGCGCGATCTGCGGCAGGAGCTGTTCCGGCACGTGCAGCGCCTGTCCATCGCCTTCTACGACCACACGCCGGTCGGGCGTCTGGTCACCCGCGTGACGAGCGACGTCGAATCGCTCAACGAGCTGTTCACGGCCGGCGTCGTGGCCGGCCTGGGCGACCTGTTCACCCTGCTCGCGATCGCCGTGATGATGGTCGTGACCGACTGGCGGCTGGCGCTCGCGGCGTTCGCGGTGATCCCGCTGGTGTACCTCACCTCGCACCTGTTCCAGTCACGTGTGCGAGTGGCCTATCGGGACATCCGCACGCGGCTGGCGCGCATCAACGCGTATCTCCAGGAGCGGATCACCGGCATCCGGGTGGTGCAGCTGTTCGGCCGAGAGTCGGGGGAAGCCCAGCGCTTCGCCGCGCTGAACAAGGGGCACCTCGACGCGAACCTGCGCTCGATCACGATCTACGCGCTCTATTTTCCCGCCATCGAGTTCCTGACCTCAGTCGCCCTCGCCGTCCTGCTGGTCGCGGGCGCACAGCGGGTGGGCGCCGGCACTCTCTCGGTGGGCGTGGTTGCCGCGTTCCTGCAGCTGCTCCGCCGGTTCTACCAGCCACTCCAGGACCTCGCCGACAAGTTCAACACGCTGCAACAGGCGATGGCGGCGTCCGAGCGCATCTTCCTGCTGCTCGATACGCCGGTGGCGGTGGACGAAGGTGCATCGGCGCGGGGCGGGTCGCGGCTCGCGCCGGGTGCACCGGTGACGATCGCGTTCGAGGACGTCTGGTTTCACTACGGCGCCATGGAGGCGGGCGCACCCAGCTGGGTGCTGCGCGGAGTGAGCTTCGTGGCTCGCCCGGGCGAGACGGTAGCGCTGGTAGGCCACACCGGCGCGGGCAAGACGACGATCGTGAACCTCCTGCTGCGCTTCTACGAGCCGCAGCGCGGCCGCATCACGGCCAACGGCATCGACATCCGCGCGCTGGCGCTGGAGGAGTGGCGCCGTCTGATCGGCTACGTGCAGCAGGACATCTTTCTCTTCGCGGCGGACGTTCGTGCCAACATCCGTCTGGATGCTCCGCTGGACGACGCGGCGGTGATGGGCGCCGCGGCGCGCGTGGGTGCCGACCGGGTGATCGATCGACTGCCGGGGAGGCTCGACCAGGTGTTGGGGGAACGAGGCTCCTCGGTAAGCGTGGGCGAGCGGCAGCTGCTCTCGTTTGCGCGCGCGCTGGCCGCCAACCCCGCCGTGCTGGTGCTCGACGAGGCCACGAGCGCGGTGGACAGCGAGGCAGAGGCGGAAATCCAACGTGGCCTGGCGGCCCTCGTCCGCGGGCGGACGACGATCGCCATCGCGCACCGACTGAGCACCATCGTGTCGGCTGAGGAGATCCTCGTTCTCCATCACGGCGAGGTGCGCGAGCGGGGTACGCACGGGCAGTTGCGCGCACGCGATGGCCTGTACGAGCGACTCTATCGGCTGCAAGCGGGCGAGGGGCGTGCGCGCGATGTGCGCGGCGTCGCGCTTGCCAGCGTTCCGGGTGGCGGGTAGTTTCCGCCCTTCGGGTCCCAGGAGCTTCCGGCGCGAGTTCGTCCGTGCCGTACGTGCCGTAGTCCGACCGCTTCGCCCCGCCATGCCCGTCCTGCAGCTCAACGATCAACAGTTTCCGCTTCAGGCGGGCACGACCCGCATCGGATCTGGTGGGGACGCGGATGTGCCGCTGCCCACGGACCCGGGGCTCGGCGTGCAGGCGCTGATCGAGCGTGCGGGCAGCGGACCGATGACGATTCGCCGCGCCACGCCGACCGCCAGCGTGCGAGTGAACGGCGTCCTGCTCGGCGCCGAGCCCACGCCTCTCATGCATGGCGACAAGGTGGAGATCGGCGGCGTCGTGCTCCGCTTCGCCGACGATGCGAAGGGCGGGGCCACCCAGTTCGTGAGCGCGAGCGACATGGCGGCCATCGCCGGGCCCCGGCGCGCCGGCGCCCCTCGCGCCACCGCGGCGTCCGGCGGCCGGCTCGTCTCGCTCGTGGACGGCAAGGAATACACGGTGCCAGACAGTGGCCTGGTGTTCGGCCGGGAGGCATCGTGCGACGTGGTGGTGGCGGACAATGAAGTGTCCAGGCGCCACGCCGAGATCGCGACCGACGACCAGGGGTACGTCGTGCGGGACATGAGCGCGAACGGCGTCTTCGTGAACGGCGAGCGGGTGCAAGGGTCGCACCGTCTCGCGCGCGCGGACGTGCTGCGGATCGGGAGCGAGGAGTTCCGGTTCTACGCCGACGTCCTGCCGGCGGGCCCGACGCCGGTGCTGTCGCAGCCGGCCACGCCAGAGCCGTCCACATCGACGCCGCCGCGCCTGTCGGACGCGGAGCGGATGGCGATGATGTCGGCCCCCACGCCCCTGGCGCAGCGGGCGTACGAGGATCCGCGTCCCGTGCTGGCGCAGTTCGAGTCCCTCAACGAGGGACCCGCCAAGGGGACCAAGTATTCCCTGCGCACGCCGCTCGTGCACGTGGGGCGAGGCGCGCACAACGACGTGCGCCTCAACGATGAGAGCGTGAGCGACACGCATGCGAAGCTGCAGCGCCGCGACGACGGCTGGTATGTCGTGGACATGGGCTCCACCAACGGCACGTACGTGGGCGGGTCGCGCCTCAGCGGCGAGCGACGGCTGGATGGGTCGCCCGACGTGCGTTTCGGGGGGATGAAGATGAGGTTCAGCGCCCTTGACGCGGCGAGCGCGGTCGAGCCGGAGAGCAAGGGGACGCGGGCCATCGCGTCGGTGGATCGGCCGCGCCGGCCGTCGACGGTCCCCGCCTCCGCGGGGTCGGCCTCTGCGCCGGTCGCCAAAGGAGGCATTCCCGGTATCGTCTGGCTGCTGCTCGTCATCGTCGCGGCCGGCGCGGCGTTCGTGCTGTTGCGGAGAACCACGTGAAGCTCATTCACGCGGCCCGCACCGACGTCGGGATGATCCGGTCGGGCAACGAGGACAACTTCACGGTGGACGTGGCTGCCACGCGGGGCATCTTCATCGTCGCCGACGGGATGGGCGGGCACGCCGCGGGAGAGGTCGCGAGCGAGATGGCGGTGCAGATCGTCCAGCGCGAGCTCGCCGGCGTGAAGTCGCTAGACGGTGACGACGTGGTGAAGCTCGTCTCGGCGGCGCTCAAGCGCGCGAATCGCGCCATCCACGATCGTACGATCACCGAGGTGGACAAGCAGGGAATGGGAACCACGGCCTCGGTTCTTATCGTCTCCGGCGGGCGGTATCTCATCGGGCAGGTGGGCGACTCCCGCGTGTACCTCCTGCGCGACGGCAGCTTCTCGCAGCTGACCAAGGACCACTCGTACGTGCAGGAGCAGGTGGACGCCGGGTTCCTGACCCCGGAGCAGGCGCGCTATCACCCGTACAGCAACGTGATCACTCGTTGCGTCGGGGCGGGGCAGGACGTGGAGCCGGACATCTATCGCGGGGAAGTGCGCGCCGGCGACCTGTACCTGGTGGCCAGCGATGGGTTGACGGGCATGGTGGACGATCGCCGGCTCGCGCACCTGCTGGGATCGCGCGCCGAGCCGGAGCGAAAGGTGCAGGCGCTCATCTCCGAGGCCAACGGGCGTGGTGGGCTCGACAACATCACGGCGATCATCGTCCAGGTGCTGGAGGTCGGTCCGGGCTCGGACGACCCGAACCTCACCACGGAATCGCGCTCGGTTGGCTGACGAGACCGTCGCCGAGCTGGCGCAGCTGTACCTCGGCAACATCCTGTACGCGATCGAGCTGGCCGCCACGTCGCTCGACGCCGACGGGAAATCCGACAACGCCGCGTTCTATCGCGCCATCGCGCGGAAGCTGGCGGAAGCGCACGGGCGGGAGAAAGCAGCGGACGCGTGACGCGACGGGCGTCGTCCGCATCAGGCGCGGAGCAGCCTGCCCGCCGTGAGTGCCGCGCGCGCCTCGTCAGCCGTCATCGTGGCAAGTCGGACCACGGCGTGACGGTGCACGGCAATTCGTTCGCGCGCGAACACTCGCAACCAGCGCGCGCTCCCGTACAGCTCCTCCGAGAGCTTCGGCAGATTCACCGCTCCTTCCCAGCCGGCCGCGGTGAGCCGCCGGACGCTGCCGTCGCGCCGCAACACGGGGATGTCGAGGCCGAGCATCTGGGTCTTGGTCGGGTAGTCGAGCAGCAGTTCGCCCGGTGCGAGTCCCAGCTCGCGCGCGAGTTGATCTTCCACCGCCACGACGAGGGCGCGGTCGTCGGCGATCCACTCGCCGCCGTCGGCCGGCAGCTCGGCAGCGGGACACTCGAACACGCGCTTGTAGAGCCGCCGCTCGCGCATTGCGGCGAGCAGCGGCGACGGCGCGCGCTGCGCGAGCTCGTGCAGCAATCCCTCGTCGGTGAAGCCGGCGAGCGTCTCGGCGCTCAACGAGCCGGCACGGAGCGCGCCGTCCACGAGCCGCTTGTACATCGCGGTCGCGCTGCGCACCGCGTGGTGCCAGTACACGTTACGGTACATCTGGTACTTCGCGAACAGGAGCGACTCGAGCGCCGACAGCCCCTTTTCCGAAATGCCGACCGTGGGCGTCCCGCGGTCCGGGTCCGTCACGACGACGAGGGAGTTCAACAGGCGGTCGACGTCGATGTCGCCGTAGTTCACGCCGCACATGAACGCGTCGCGCTTGAGGTACTCGATCTTGTCGAGATCGAGCGAGCCGGAGATGAGCCCCTGGAGCGGGCTGTCACTCGTCCCGCGGATGAGCGCCATGATCCGATCGGGCGCATCGGCGCCGAGCTCGGCGCGCAGCACATCAGCCACGGCGCCGGAGGTGATGAGCGGCCGCGCGACTTCCTCATGGTGCAAGGCGCCGATCTCTTCCAGCGCGTGGGAGTATGGGTAGTGCCCGATGTCGTGCAGCAGCGCGGCGCACCGCACGATGGCCGCGGTCTCGCGGTGCATCGCGTTCGTGCCGCGTTGCTCCTCGAACATCGCGAGTGCCCGGCCGGCGAGATGATAGGCGCCGAGGGCGTGCTCGAACCGGGTGTGGCTCGCGCCGGGGTAGACGAGGTAGGCCAGCCCGAGCTGCCGCACGTAGCGCAGCCGCTGAAATGCCGCGGTGTCCACCAGCCGCAGCGCGACGGGATCGACACGGATGTTGTTCCAGAGCGGATCGCGGATGATCTCGAACGGCATGGGCGAAAAGTGACGGGGGAGAAGAATGAGCGGAAGGACAGATCACGCCGTTCAAGTTCAAGGGGTCAGAGTTCAAGGGGTCAGAGTCGTTGAACGGTGCAACGACCGTTCAACGACTCTGACCCCATGAACTCTGAGACGGGGAAGGGCACACCGGGCCAGGCTCGGGGTGCCCTTCGCAGGTCCGGATTTACCGTCTCACGGTCTCATGATCTCACCGCCGCTCATCCCTGCGGGCCCGCGTCGCGAATCTTCGTGGCCACGTTGCCGAACTTCTCGAAGTTCTTGCGGAACATCTCGGCGAGCTTCTTCGCCTGGGCGTCGTAGGCGGCCGTATCGCTCCACGTGCCGCGCGGGTCGAGGATCTCGGTGGGGACGTTCGGCACCGCCTGTGGAACGGCGAGGCCGAACACGGGATCGGTGCGCGTCTTCGTGGCATCCAGCGCGCCGTCGAGCGCCGCGTGCACCATGGCGCGCGTGTGGCCGAGCTTCATGCGCTTACCCACGCCATACGGGCCACCGCTCCAGCCCGTGTTCACGAGCCACACCTGCGAGTGGTGCCGGTCGATCAGGTCGCCCAGCAGCTCGGCGTACTTCGTGGGATGCCAGACGAGGAACACGCCGCCGAAGCAGGACGAGAAGGTGGCCTGGGGCTCGGTGACGCCGCGCTCCGTGCCCGCCACCTTGGCGGTGTAGCCCGACAGGAAAAAATACATCGCCTGCTCGCGCGACAGCTTCGCCAGCGGCGGCAGGACGCCGAACGCGTCGGCCGTGAGGAAGATGATATTCTTCGGGTGGCCACCGCGGCCGTTTTGGACGTGGTTCGGGATGTAGTGCAGCGGGTACGACGCGCGGGTGTTCTCGGTGATGCTCTGGTCCTCGAACTTCACCGTACGCTTGAGGGGATCGAGCACGACGTTCTCGAGGATGGTGCCGAACATCTGCGTGGTGCGGAAGATGTCGGGCTCCCCCTCGGCAGACAGGTTGATCACCTTGGCGTAGCAGCCGCCCTCGTAGTTGAACACGCCTTCCGGCGCCCACCCGTGCTCGTCGTCGCCGATGAGCGAGCGCTGCGGATCGGCGCTGAGCGTCGTCTTGCCCGTACCGGACAGGCCGAAGAACAGCGCGGTGTCGCCGGCCGGGCCGATGTTCGCCGAGCAGTGCATGGAGAGCACGCCCTGTTTGGGCATGTAGTAGTTCATCACCGTGAACATCGATTTCTTGAGCTCACCGGCGTAGCGCGTCCCGCCGATGAGGATCGTGCGCTGGGCGAGGTCGAGCACGATGAAGGTGCTGGTGCGCGTGCCGTGTCGCGCCGGATCGGCCTGGAACTCCGGTGCGTGCAGCACGGTGAAGTTCGGCGTGAACGTGGGCAGCTCGCTCGCGTCGGGCCGGATGAACATGTTGCGCACGAATGCCATGTGCCAGGCATTCGGCGATACGTAGCGCACCGCGAGGCGGTACTTCGGGTCGGCGCCGCAATAGAGGTCCTGCACGAACAGCTCGTCGCGGCCGCCGAGGTAGCGCTGTACGTCGGCGCGCAGCGTGTCGAAGTGCGCCTGGGTGATCGGCTGGTTCACCTTGCCCCAGTCCACGTCGCCCTCGGTGCTTGGCTCCCGGACGACGAACTTGTCGTTGGGGGAGCGGCCGGTGTGGGGGGCCGTGACGGCAACGAACGGCCCCATGTCGGCGAGCTGCCCCTCACCGCGGCGGATCGCGTGCTGGATCAGCACGGGGGCGACGAGATTCCAGTGCACGTCGCCCGTGGGGATGAGCCCCTGTCCATCGAGGCGTCCCTGAAGTCCGGTGTCGTCCTGCGGCTTGATCTGTGTCGCCATCGCTGTCTACCCTCGGGTTGAAGGCGCGGCCGCGCGCTTTGCGGCCCCGCTCACGTGTCTAGAGTTTCGAGAAGACCGTCGGCGTGCCGCCTGCGGCGGCGAACGCCGGCTCGGCGGACTGGCTCCGCTCCTGCGCATCCACCACGGCCACGGCGGCCCTGTTGACGATGTCCTGTACGTCGGCGCCCCGCTCCAGCACGTGCACCGGGCGGCGCATGCCGACGAGAATGGGACCGATCGCCGTCGCTCCGCCCAGATGGTGCAGCAATTTGTAGGCGATGTTGCCCGCACCCAGGTTCGGAAAGATGAGCACGTTGGCCTGCTCCTTCAACGTGCTGAACGGGTAGTCGCGCCGGAGAATCTCCGGGTCGAGCGCGGTATCCGCCTGCATCTCCCCGTCCACCTCCAGCGTGGGGTCGCGTTCCTTCAGCAGCTGGGTGGCGCGCGCCATCTTCTCGGCGTCGGGGTGCTTCACCGAGCCGAAGTTCGAGAACGACAACATCGCGATCCGGGGCACGATGCCCATCGTCCGCGTGATGCGGCTCGCCGCGTAGGCGATCTGCGCCACCTGCTCGGCGGTGGGGTTGATGTTCACCGTGGTGTCGGCGCAGAAGACGACGTGGCGCTCGGTGACGAGCATGTACATGCCGCTCACGAGGCGCGCGCTCGGGTGCGATCCGATGACCTGGAGCGCGGGGCGGATCGTCTCGGGATAGTGCATCGTCACGCCGGAGAGCAGCGCGTCGGCGTCGCCGCGCGCCACCATGCAGGAGCCGAAGTAGTTGCCGTTGAACAGCTGCCGGCGAGCTTCGTCGAGCGAGAGGCCCTTCCGCTGGCGGAGCTGCCACATGTAGTGCGCGTAGTCCTCGCGACGCTCGGACGTGGCGGGATCGTCGATCACGATGTCCGCGAGCGGAATCCGGTGGTGCGCCGCGAGCTGTTCGATCTTCTCCCGGTTGCCAAGCAGGATCGGGAACGCGATGCCGTCGTCGACGAGGATCGACGCGGCACGGATGATCTTGGGCTCTTCACCCTCGGGGAATACGATGCGCTTCGGGCCGCGCTGCGCGCGGTTGATGAGCCCGCGCATGATGCCGCGCGCGCGTCCGAGTCGAACCTCCAGGCGGTCGCGATAGCCTTCGAGGTCGATGAACTCGCGCGCGACGCCGCTCGCCACGGCGGCCCACGCCACGGCCGGCGCGACCCACAGGAGCACGCGCGGATCGAACGGGAAGGGGATGAGGTACTCGGCGCCAAAGTGCACGTTGCGGAGGCCATAGAGGGCAGCCACCGAGTCGGGCACGTCCTGCTTCGCGAGCGACGCGAGCGCGCGCGTGGCCGCCATCTTCATCTCCTCGTTGATCTCCGTGGCGCGCACGTCGAGCGCACCGCGGAAGATGAACGGGAAGCCGAGGACGTTGTTGACCTGGTTCGGATAGTCGCTGCGTCCGGTCGCGATGATCGCGTCGTCGCGCACGGCGCGAACTTCTTCCGGCGTGATCTCGGGGACCGGGTTGGCGAGCGCGAAGATGATCGGGCGCGACGCCATCTGCGCGACCATCTCGCGCGTCACGGCGCCGGCGGCCGACAGGCCGACGAAGACGTCGGCGCCGACGAGGGCGTCGCCGACGTTGCGCGCCGTCGTCTTGCGGACGAAGCGCGCCTTGTAGGGGTCCATGTCCCCCTCGGTGCGCCCTTCGTAGATCACCCCGGCGCGGTCGCACATCATGATGTGCTCGCGCTTCACCCCGAGGCGCACGTAATGCTCGGCGGTGCTGATCGCCGCCGCGCCCGCGCCGGAGAAAACGACACGCACCTTGGCGATGTCCTTGCCCGCGATCTCGAGCGCGTTGAGCAGCGCGGCGCCGGAGATGATGGCCGTGCCGTGCTGGTCATCGTGGAAGACGGGGATGCCCATCGTCTTCCGCAGCGTCTCCTCGATGTAGAAGCACTCCGGCGCCTTGATGTCCTCGAGGTTGATCCCGCCGACGGTGGGCTCGAGCAGCTGGCAGAACTTGATGACGTCGTCCGGATTCTCCGAGCCGACCTCGAGGTCGAACACGTCGAGGTCGGAGAACTGCTTGAAAAGGTTCGCCTTGCCTTCCATGACCGGCTTGCCGGCGAGGGCGCCGATGTTGCCGAGGCCAAGGACCGCGGTGCCGTTGGTGACGACGGCCACGAGGTTGCCTTTCGCCGTGTACTTGTACACGTCGTCCGGGTTGTCCTTGATCGCGAGGCACGGCTCGGCGACGCCTGGCGAGTAGGCGAGCGCGAGGTCCCGCTGGTTGTTGAGCGGCTTGGTGGGGACGACGGCGATCTTGCCGGGCCGTCCGCGCGCGTGGTAGTCAAGGGCGTCTTCGCGTTTTGTCATGGGCAGACGCGAAAGGTAGCGGGGGGCGCTCCCCTCAACTACCACTCCGGTGACGCGAGGAGGCGGGGGGCGCCAGCGACGATTGTCGCGCGGAAGGTGCCCGGGTCATCGCCGCGGCGGGGCACCGGCATTCTTCCGCGGGCGAGTGGCCAGTCCGATGCCGGGTACGTAGTACTGCCTGAACCGGTGAGATCTGCTTCGCCGGTGCGTGGGCGGGCAGAAACGAACAGCCCGGCCGCGGCCGCGGGGCATCGTCCGGGAGTCTTGCTTGGTGCTCATGGGGTCAGTGCCACCTTCTGCGAGTTTATGCCATAGTCCGGTCTCCATTCGTGGCTCGCGCAGTCGCGAGCACGCTCACGATCGCCAGCAGGACGCCGCATGCAACGACGATCGCTGCGCCGGTGGGAAGATCGAACTTGTACGACGCCCAAAGGCCTGCGACGCTGGCAAGCGCGGCGAGAGTCCATCCGACGACGAGACGCCGGAGCCAGGTCTTGGCGAGCATGACCGCGCAAACAGCGGGCACGATCAGATACGCAAAGGTGAGCAATACGCCGGCAATCCGGACGAAGCTGACGACGACGAGAGAGAACGCGGCATAGAACAGAAAGTCCCAGAGTCGCACATACATGCCGGATGCGAATGCCTGCCTGACGTTCTCCGAGATCAGCGCGAACCGCCTGTGAAACACGCCGTAGAAGACTCCGAGGGCGGCGAACGTTCCGGCACGCTTGACCACATCCGAAACCGTCACGTTCAGAATGTCGCCCGTCAGCAGGTTTTCGAGTTCTTCCTTGCCGCCCGCGACGCGGCTCAACAGCAGGATGACCGCCGCTGCGGCTACGACGAAGGTGATGCCGATGATGGCTTCCTGCGGCACCTCGTGTTGTTCGATGCTGCGTGACCAGCTGAACAGTCCGGCGGCGAGGAACGTGACGCCGAGCGAGATCCAAAACGTCGTGAGGTCGCCGAACTTGAAGCCGAGGATGAGTGCGATGCACGTTCCCATCGTGGCGACTTGCGCGAGCGCGAGATCGACGAAAATGACCTCGCGCTTGACGACGTGCAGCCCGAGATAGACCAGCAGCGGAGGCAGCACCAGACACGCGGCAAGTGGCCATTTCATCACGGCCCATGCGATCTGAAACTCCGCACTCATCGCTTGGCCTCCAGCGCGGTAGCAATCGTGCGCACGAGCGTATCCATGAGCGAGACGTACGTGTCCGTGCCCTTGATGGCCCCGGGCTGCTGCGACACGTCAAGCACGATGCCGTTGGTCTGGCGTGCGACGGTCTCAGCCGTCCTGCGGTTCTGATACGGCTGCACGAGGATGACGTGAGCATTGTCCGCGTTCATCTTCGCGATGACTTGCGCAAGGTGGGCCGGCGACGGCGCAATACCCGGCTTCGGCTCGAGCGTCTCCACCACATCAAGCTTGAATCGCTCGGCGAAATAGAGAAAATCGTTGTGGTAGGTCACGATCTTCGTGCCCTTGAACGGCGCCAGCAGCTTCTGCCACACGATGAACTTTGCATCAACCGCAGCGTTGAACTTGGCGAGATTGGCGCGAAACAGTGGCGCGGATTCCGGAGCAACTTGCGAGAAGTGCTCGGCGATGTGCGCCGCCACGATCTTGGCGGACAGCGGATCGATGAAGAAGTGCGGATTGCCGAGCGAATGCACGTCACCGCGCGAGCGGTCGAGCGTAGCAGGCACCTCGAGCATCCTGATCCCTTGCGACGCGACGATGAGTCCGGGCGACCCGGCGGCGAGCCTGCCGTTGCGCGCGCTTTCCAGCAGCGGTGGGAGCCATCCAACCTCCAACTCCGCCCCGCCTTCGATCAGTACGTCGGCGCGGTTGAGCGTCACGATGTGGCTCGGCTTGGCATCGACGAAGTGCGGATCTTCGGATGGCTTCGCCAGCGTCTTGACGTCGACGGCATCGCCGCCGATTTCGCGCGCGATCGCGCCCAGATCGGGCGTGGTCGTCACGACGTTCAACTTCTTCGCCCCGGGGGACAGGGCGCTCGATAGCGCGAGCAGTGCGGTGGCCGCGAGACGCGGCAGAAGCATGAGAGTCATCTATTGGTCACGGGTTAGAACTTGTGTGCGGCATGCGCGCCCAGCATGAATTCGAACTGCAGCCAGAGCGAATGATCGTTTCCTTGCTGCGCGCGGTGATCGTAGTTGTATTGCAGTCGAAGCTTGGAAAACTCAGAGGGATACCAGGTCAGGTTTGGAGAGATGCGATCGCGATTCTCGCGCAGGTCGGTCGTGAACGCCGCTGCACTGTTCCGAGTGACATCGCCTCGGATGCCCGCGATGATCCTCGGTCTGATACCCCAAAGGAGCTGCGAATAGCCACCCCAGTCGCTCAACGTCTCCGCGGGCAACGTTTGGGCTGGTGCCGTGAAGGAGACGCGAGCATCGGCGCCATAGCGGCGGGAGAGCACCTCGGTTTGCCACGAGACGAAGGGAAAGCCCGCCTGGCCGGACACCGCCTTCCACTTGTAGTAGGTGTCCACTCCGTAAACCTGAGTTCGCGCCTGGGGCCCAGAGTTGTTGGGGCCAATCCCGGCCGACGCGCCCACCACGACGGTCTGCGTCTCGCTCAAGTCCAATGAGGCCGTGAGTCGAGGGACAACGAGCAGATCGGATAGGCTGTTCACCGGTCGATCGACGGGCACGCCGCCGTGAATCTCGTTCGACTCGTTTGACCGGAAGCTCGACGTCGTTCCCCCGAAGCTGTTGATGACCGTGAGCATGGCCTCCGCATAGAATTCGGTGGGAAGCAACCATGCGAGCTTCGCTCCCTGACCCCGCAGACCATCGGGCCCGAACATCTGGTTCAACACGAGCGGCTGATCCACGAACGACCAGGCGTGCGGGTGCTGGGCGTTCTGCCGTCCGAAGTCAGTCAGGAACTGACCGGCTTTGGCCTGGAGATTGTAGGGAAGCGACGTGGTCTGAGCCCAGGCCTCTTCGACCTCGAATCCCGACTCACCGGTGGGGCCGAGCTTGTAGACGAGGGCGCTGAAGCCCTTGAAGTAAGGGTCTACCGCGCCGTCGAACGTGAGCTCGACGTTCGGGATCGTGAATCCGCGGACGGCAGGGTCGTGATCGCCGCGCTGAAGCGATCCAACATCGGGTGTCGTCGACCACCCGAAATCGCTCAACGCATCGAATCCCAGGTTCATGTACATGCCTGAGCTCCGGGTCGGCGCCGCGCTGGCAGGGGGGGCCTCCGCGGCGGGGGCGGCAGCGAGGCTGTCGAGCCTGGCCTGCAGGGTTTTGATCGACTCCGCGAGGGAGTCGAGCTGCCGTTGCTGTCGTCGAGCCGTACTGTCCTTCGACTGCTGGGCCGAGGCGGGTGTGCTTGCACATCCCCACGCCACCACGACCGCGACGAGTGTCACGGTCTTGCCAAGCCGGATCATTAAGGGGTCTCTCGAATTGGGCGTTCACCGGCGTCAGGGTGCGCCGACGTGAATCAGAGACTCGGAATGAGCCTCCTGTCCTTCAGCTGACGACGGCTGGAGGCGCCCGAGAGAGAAAGCCTTGGCGATTCGACGCACGCGCGGCGGAACGCCGGATGGGAGGCCGCTCGCTCCCGCTCGTCTGGGCAAACGCAATCGGCCCGGCGGGCGCAGACGCAGCGAAGACCGTGAGGTATCGACAGAGCGGACAGTCGTCCGGATGCGCTGCCCGGCATGCCGCTCCCGAACTGCCCTCGACGTGTGCCACCATTGCGCGGCCATCGGACGATGCGCGCGCGTCACCAATGCTCAACGCCGCCGTCAGGGAGACCTGGCCAAGGGCGAACAGCAGAGTAAGGAAGACGGACCAGCGGCCTCGGCGAATCATGTCCCTTAAGGGTACCAACCCGGTCGACCTGAGGCAAATGTTGGGTAGCGCGGAGCTGCATCTGTCGACGCGATGTATCGGACCCTGACTCCGCATGCGAGCCGTACGTGCGGGCGCCTTCGCGCTCCAGCGAGCGTTCCCAACGTCGCCGTCGCGCAATCGGCAACTGCGGCACCGCCTGGACGATGGCGCAGCAACGGAAACTCCAGCGCGCGGACGCACGGCGAACAGACTGGATGGGTGAATCGTGGGGAGCCTTCCACTGGCGCGTGGCGTGACGCTGGCGCGGGATGTACGATGCCGCATGGCGCGCCCGCACCTTCCCATCGCAAACCCGTCGGCTAGCCGTCCATGAGTCGCCGCGTCGCCGTGATCGGCGCCGGCGCCGCCGGCACGATGGCCGCCATCTTCGCCGCCGAGTCGGGCGCCGAGACGGTTCTCCTCGAGCGCACGCGAGACGGCGGCCGCAAGATCCTCATCAGCGGCGGCGGGCGCTGCAACGTGCTGCCGGCCCGCGTGGACGAGTCGCGCTTCGTCACCGATTCGTCGCCCAACACGCTGCGCAAGATCGTGCGCGCGTGGCCGCTCGCCGAGCAGATCGCCTTCTTCGAGCGCGAGCTCGGCATCCCGCTCGTCGAAGAGACGGAGTCGGCGAAGCTCTTTCCGGCGTCGCATCGCGCCCGCGACGTGCGCGACGGCCTGCTGGCATACGCGGCGCGGGCCGGCGCTCCGCTGCACACGAACACGACGGTCACTGACATCGGGCCCGTGGCGGCGGGCTGGCAGGTCCACCGCGAGGGTGCCGAGCCGCTCGACGTGGATGCCGTCATCGTGGCAACCGGCGGCCTGAGCGTGCCGAATACGGGCAGCGACGGCACCGGCCTGCGCGTGCTCGAGCGGCTAGGGCACACCATGCATCCGACGTATGCGGCGCTCACGCCGATCTCCGTGGAGCCGGCACCGTTCGGCAGCCTCTCCGGCGTGTCGCTGTCCGTGACGCTCACCGCGCGCTCCGCCACGCGCGCCGCAACCGCGACGGGTGGCTTCCTTTTCACGCATCACGGGTACAGCGGTCCGTCGGTGCTCGACGTCTCGCACGTCGCGGTGCGCTCCCGCGTCGAGCCTCCGGCGGCGACGGTGGCAGTTCGATGGACGGCGCTCGCCGACGCCGACGTCGAGGCATCGCTGCGACCGCATGGGACGCGGACGGTGCTGGGCGCAGTCCGGGCGCTGGTGCCCGATCGGCTCGCTGCGCTCCTCCTGGGGCAGGCGGGCGTCGACCCGACCCGGTCGCTCGCCGAGCTGCCCCGTGATGAGCGCCGCCGGCTGTTGGAGGTGCTCCTCCGTGGCGAGCTGCCGTGGACCGGCGACGAGGGGTACAAGAAGGCGGAGGTCACCGGCGGCGGCGTGAGCCTGGCCGAGATCGATCCACGCACGATGGAGAGCCGCCGTCATCCTGGCCTCTTCCTCTGCGGCGAGGTGCTGGATGCGTTCGGGCCGATCGGGGGATACAATTTCCTCTGGGCCTGGGCCACGGGCCGCGCCGCCGGCCGAGGCGCCGCGAAGCGCTAGGCACACTTCGACCGCCGAAAGGCGAGGCTCGCGTTGAATCCAGAAATGGTCACAACCGCGTTCGAGCTCCCGAACCATCGCATCGTGCGCAGTCTCGGAGTCGTTCGCGGCGTCACGGTGCGTTCGCGCTCAATGCTCGGCACGATCGGCGCGACGTTGCAGACGATCATGGGCGGCAACATCTCCCTGCTCACCGAGCTCTGTGAGAAGTCGCGCGCCGAGGCGTTCGGCTTCATGCTCCGCCACGCCACGGATCTCGGTGCCAACGCGATCATCGCGGTGGGCTACGACGCGACGGAAATCATGAACGGCGTGACGGAGGTGCTCTGCTATGGCACCGCCGTCATCGTGGAGCAGGGCTGACGGTGCGCGCCCCGCTGCTGCTCCTCGTGGCGCTGCTGGCGGGGCAGGCCCGTGCGCAATCGAGCGCCGTGCGGCAGCTCGTGGTCGTGACGACGCCGGCGTGGGACTCGGTCTCCGGCACGCTGCAGCGCTACAGCCGCGCACGCGCGTCGACGGCGTGGCGGGCGGTCGGGGCGCCGGTGCCGATCGTCGTGGGGCAGGCGGGGCTGGCGTGGGGCGAGGATGGCGTCGGGCGCCGCGACGACCCGCGCAAACGAGAAGGCGACGGCAAAGCGCCGGCCGGGCGCTTCGAGCTCGGTTCCGCATTCGGTTTCGCGCAGGCGGGAGAGATCGACTGGGTGCGGATCATCTATATGCCGCTCGACGACGGCAGCGAATGTGTGGACGACACCGCGTCCGTCCACTACAACACGGTTGTCGAGCGCGGGGCCGTGCCGCGTGTCGATTGGCAGAGCGCGGAACGCATGCGCTCGATCGACCTGTACCGCCTCGGCGTGATCGTCCGGTACAACATGCGGCCGGCGCGGCGCGGCCGCGGGTCCTGCATCTTCCTGCACATCTGGCGCGCCGCCGGGTCGCCGACGTCCGGGTGCACGGCGATGCCAGCCGCCGATCTGGAGACGGTCGTCCGGTGGCTCGACCCCTACGCGAACCCGACACTCGTGCAGCTGCCCCGCGCGGAATACTCACGACTGCGCCGGACATGGAAGCTGCCGTGACGGACGACAAGCTGAGCCTCGACAGTCCCCGCTGGGCGGAGCTCGGTCAGGCGTACGGCTCGGCGGAGGACGTTCCCCGGTTGCTGGAGGCGCTGGCCTGCATCGGCAGCGAGAA
>JBBQDE010000001.1:0-32253 GCA_038319425.1 Gemmatimonadales bacterium | reverse complement strand
AACTGTACCAACCCGGGCACCTGGGCCTTCCACTGCCACATCCTGCCGCACGCCGAGAGCGAGCACGGGATGGTCGGGATGGTGACGGCGTTGGTGGTAACGAAGTAAGATGAAGGGGACGACCACTCCCGGAGCGGCGCGCTTGACTGGCGCCGCTCCGTCACCGAGCCCCTGGCCCGCCTCGCGCATGCCACCCGTGTCCCCGCCCGACATCATCCGCGTCGTGCTCGCCGACGATCATCTCGTCGTGCGCGCCGGCCTGAAGGCCCTCATCGGCGCGACGAAGGACATCCAGGTCGTCGGTGAGGCGACCAACGGCCGCGACGCGGTGTCGTTGATCGAGCGGCTCACCCCGCACGTCGCCGTGATGGACCTCGACATGCCGCTGATGGACGGGCTCACCGCGACGAAGCAGCTCGTCGCGACGCATTCGGCCACGCGCGTCCTCATCCTCACGATGCACACCGAGGACGAGTACCTCGTGACCCTGCTCGAGGCCGGCGCCGCCGGCTATCTCGTGAAGAACGCCGCGGATCGCGAGCTGGCGGATGCCATTCGTGCCGTCGCGTCGGGCGACGTCTACGTCCAGCCGTCGGCGTCGCTCGCGCTCGCACGGGCCATGTCCCGCCGCTCGGAGCACGCCGTGGAGCGCGAACGTTATCAGGCGCTGAGTGAGCGCGAGCGCGATGTCCTGGTGCTCGTCGCGGGCGGATACTCCGCCTCCGAGATCGGCGAGAAGCTGTTCATCAGCCCCAAGACGGTGGAAACGTACAAGCAGCGCATCACCGAGAAGATGGGGCTGTCACATCGAGCGGACTACGTGCAGCTCTGCCTGCGACTGGGTCTGCTCCAGGCACAATGAGGTGACGCCATGAAGACGGCCGTGCCGGTGTTTCGCACCCTCGATGAGACCGACGCACGCACGCTGCTCGCGCGCCACCGAGTCGGTCGCCTCGCGTACTCGTTCCACGACCGCGTGGACATCGAGCCGGTGCACTACGTCGTTGACGGGGACTGGATCTTCGGGCGCACCAGCATCGGCACCAAGCTCGTGACGCTCGCGCACCGTCCCTGGTGTGCGTTCGAGGTGGACGAGGTCCACGGCGTGTTCGACTGGTCGAGCGTGGTGGCGAAGGGGAGCTTTCATCTGCTCGATCCAGAGACGGGGTCTTCCAGCACATACGCGCGAGCCCGTCAGCTGCTCACGGGACTCGTTCCTGAGACCTTCTCGGCCGATGATCCCGTTCCCCATCGCAGCATCCTCTTCGGCATCCACATGCAGGAGATCAGCGGGCGCGCGTCGATCACCGGTCAGGAGTAGCTGGCCATGACTCGCGCGTCCGTGCCCGGCGCGGCGCGGGCACGCGGTTCGATCGTCTGGCGGCAAGCCATCGTTCCTGCGCTGGCCGTCCTCGCGATCGTCGCCGGCGCCGCTGCTCGGGTCGCTGGGTACGGCGACGGGGTGGCGCGGGGGTGGCTAGCGGCGCTGGTGGTGCTCGGGGCGCCGATCGTATGGGAAATGCTGGTCGCGGCTCGACACGGGCGCTTCGCCACCGATCTCGTCGCCGCCGCGGCGGTCATTGCCGCGGTCGTGCTGCGCGAGCCGCTGCCCGGTCTGGTGATCGTCGTGATGCAGACGGGGGGTGAAGCGCTCGAGCGGTATGCGGAAGGTCGCGCGTCGGCCGCCGTGCGTGACCTCGAAGCCGCGGCCCCTCGCCATGCGCACCGCGCGCTCCCTGGTGGCATCGAGGATGTTGACGCGGACGCCGTGGCGATCGGCGACACGCTGCTGCTCCGGCCAGGCGAGCTCGTGCCCTGCGACGGCATCGTCGTCGATGGAAGCTCCGACGTGGATGCATCCTCGCTCACCGGCGAGCCGGTCCCGATCGCCGCCCATGTCGGGACGAAACTCGGACAAGGTCGCGGCCGTGGAACAGCTCGTGCGCGACGGGGAGGTGGTCCTCATGGTAGGCGACGGGACCAACGACGCGCCGGCCCTGAGCGCCGCGCACGTCGGCATTGCGTTGGCTGGCCACGGTGGCGGCATCACCAGCGAGGCGGCCGACGTCATCATCCTGTCGGACCAGCTGGAGCGCGTCGGCGATGCCGTCGCCATCGGACGGCGCACCGCCCGACTCGCGCGGGAGAGCATCTGGGCCGGCCTCGTACTGAGCGGCATCGCGATGGGGTTCGCCGGCGTGGGGATGATTCCCCCGACCGTGGGCGCCCTGTTGCAGGAAGCAATTGACGTTGCCGTGATCCTGAACGCGCTGCGCGCGAGCCGCTGACTTCCTCGACCGCCGCTCGTCGGTACGAGCCTCGCTACGCTGACGCGTGGAGGAGATGCGCATCCAGCGCAAAGCTGACGTACTCCGTGCGGTGCGACAGGCCGAGCTTCTGCTCGATGCGCTGCTTGTACGTGTCCACCGTCTTCGCGGCAATGCCGAGCCGGCGACCGATCTCCGGACCGTTGAAGCCACGTGCGGTGAACCCGACGACCGTACGCTCCCTCTCGCTGAGCCGCTCGAATCGCGCGCGGGCGTTCGTCAGCGCCGGAGCCGGCGGCTCATGGCGCTCGGCCAGCTCGCGCGCCACGACCGGACGGAGGTACACCTCGCCTGACGCGACGACACGAATGCCGTCCGCGAGGTCGCGGTCGGCGATCTCCTTCGTGAGGTAGCCGCGCGCGCCGGCCGCCAGCAACTGCAGCAGCCGCTCACGCTCGGGATACATCGTGAGGATGAGCACGCGCGCCCCAGGGATGGCCTCCGCGATCGCGCGGGTAGCAGACTCGCCATCGCCGTTTGGCATGTCGAGATCCATCACGATCACGTCAGGCTCCACCCGCAGCGCCATCGCCAGCGCCTCGTCACCACCAGCGGCCTCCGCCACGACCTGCAGATCCGGCCAGGCGCGCAGCAATGCCTTCACTCCGGACCGCACTATGGCGTGGTCGTCCACCAGCATGACGCGGATCGGCACCTCGGGCGCGGGCACCCCTCGGCGCGCATACGGCCGTGCGGCCAGTTCGGCGCCGATCTCGGCCAGCGTCCCGCGTGGAATCGGCGCACTCCACGGACGTCCAACATCGGCGTCGGCCATCGGACCCTCCTCCTGTCGAGCGGGAACCCCGGACTCCATGCCTGCATGGAAGCTCCGTGACGGATGCCCGCTCGGCAGTCGGAAAGTGTACGCGATTTTGTTAGGACATCTCCCGACGCCGGCTACGCGGCAGGCGCAGCCGGACGCCCGCTGCGACCGGTTGCGTTGCTCTCTTATGCTACCGTGCTCACGCGGGCGTCCTCGCGCGAGACGGGACGCGGAACCGACGCGACAGTCGGCGCGGTGAGCTCAAGCGTTCCAAGACTGCCGATCGGCGTCACGAGGACCGACTGCGAGGAGAGCCGCAGGATCTTCGATGCGACGCTGCCCAACGTGAGTCGTTTCCAGATGCCATAGCCGTGACTTCCGGTCGCGACCAGGTCCGCGCCTACCCGGACGGCGAGTTCGAGCACCATTTGCGCCGGCTCGCCGACGACGACCGTCGTTCCCACGATCACGCCGTCCTGGATCGCGAGATCGGCAACGATGGCGTCGAGCGATCTGGCGAGCGCCGCGGTCGCGCGCACCTGATCGAGCTCGCCGTGCATCGGGTTGTCACGGAAGTGCGCCACGTGCACCACATGAAACGTGTCGCCGGCACGCATCCAGCGCGCGATCATGCGCGCGCTCAGAAAACTCGTCGGTGAGAAATCCATCGCTACGAGCACGTGGCCCGGCGCGGCGACGGCACCGGCCGCGACGGCCAGCACAGGCGTGCTGGCGCTCTGTACAAGCTGGAGCGCCGTCTCGTGGCCGAGCGCGCGGTCGAGCAATTTATGCGGTCCGATGCCGAGCACGATCAACTCCGCGCCGGCGCTCCGTGCGGCGGCGGCGATTTCCGTCGCCGCGGATCCCATTGTCGTTCGGATGGGGGCGGTTACCCCGCACCGCGCCAGCTGCGCCGCGACGCCCGCGCGCAACGCATGTCGCCGCGCCTCCTCGAGTTCAGGCGTCTCCACGTACGGCACCCCGAATCCCGCGTCGATAATCGGAAGCGGTTCCACGACGCAGAACGCGCTCAATGTCGTGCCGAGCTTCTTCGCCAGATCGTTGGCGACGCGCACGGCGCCGTCGGCCGATACGCCACCATGCGTCGCAATTAAAATCCTTCGCATCTTTTCCTCCGTCAGTGCCACATCAACGATACCCGGGACGCCGTAGCGCGCCTGTCCCGCTTTGCCTGACGGCATCACGCCCGACGGCATCGTCGTCTTTTCATGGTCCGCTCGTGCCGACAGCGTCTAGGCCGCGTGCTCAATCGTTTCCTGCCCCAGGCGGAACGCGCTCCCGGCTACGTCGGGGCGGAGCTTGAAGGGCCATTTCGGCATGCGTTCGATCGGGCTGCGCGGGTGCCCCAAAATCCTGATTGCAGCTGGGGCAACGGAAGGTCCCCCCACCCCCTGCCAGACGGTATATCGAGGTTGGCAAGGCCATAACAGCGTAGTCGTCGTTTGGGCATTGGATGATCTGATACGAGCCACCCTGTTCACCACTCTGTTCAAAACTCGGTGCATGCTCGACGACGACCGTCCAGACCGCATCGGAAGTAGTCGTACGGGAGGCGTCGCCCCCAATGGGTTCAGACACCTCGCCATCGCGGATCTCGCCGGACGATGCCGGTCCCCGTTCCTCTGCGCTCATGGCGTGTCCGACGCGGTGCCGCGCGACTGAGGACGAGATTGGGAAAAGAGACTGAATGTCATCGCGTGTCCTTGAGGTTCCGAGACTGAGAAAGGTGAGCGGGGCACTGCGGCTTCACTCTCGAAGGAGAAAACGTCATGATCCCGCCGTATCTGCGGGCACTGGCGATGGCCGTCATCGACCGCAGTGACCGGCACCTCCGCCGGGCCGCGTCACGCGGGCCCGGCGAAGTACTCTACGCTCACATCGTCACGGCAATCCGGTCGTCCACCGTCGTCACGCCCGGCGCGCCCCAGGCCGCTCGCTCCGCATCCCGACGCTCGGCATACGAGCGGACCGTCCCCTTGAGAGTCACGCTGCCATCGTGCGCCTCGACCGTGATACGCCCGGCATCGAACTCGGCGCTGCGGCGCAGTGCCTCGTGGATCTTCCCACTCACGTCGAGCGACGACGCATGGCGCGGCTTCACGGCGATCAGGTTGGTGACTCCGATCACGCCGGTCAGGAAGCGAACTGTCCGCTCGGCGGCGATCTGCTGGTACTGCCACTCGGCATCGCCTTCGAGGGTCACCCATCCGTCGCGGACGGTCATCTTGATCTTGTCGTGAGGCACCTGGACGTCCCACTCGAGTGCCCGCACCGCGGCGTGCGCGATGTCCGTGTCCGAGCGCACGTGTGAACTGGGCAGTTTGACCTCGAGATTGTCGGCGACCGCCTTCACCCCGTTCAGTCGCTCCACGGCACGTGTCGTGGCCCACTTCTCGGCAAAGGTGTCGACGTAGCCGGAGAGCGTGACCACGCCCTCCTTCACCGCCGCTCCGATCTCGGCCTCTCGGATGCTGGGCTCCCACGTGAGCTGATCCAGTACGTCTCGCTGTAGCTGCGAATCGGTCTTCATAATCGGTTCCTCCGAATGAACGACACCGACGCGTGGCGCCGGATGCGCCTCCTCCGCACCATTGAGGATGTCTGTCCTTGACGCCGCCGTCTGTCAGGCGAACGTGGACACGGCGCCCGGGCTTACCAAACTCGGGTGGTATACGGCGATCGCGTCGCGCGGCAGGTAGCGATCGTCCGGCCCCGATCAGTGCGCTCGATCGAGGCGGAGGGTTGACCGTCCGAGCACCGTGTAGAGCAGGCAGCTGCCTACCAGGCCCGTGATGAGCGGCACGAGCCCGATGTATCCCCACGGGGACTTCGGACCGAGCACCGTGAGCGAGAGCAGGATGAGGCCGAGGAGAACACGGGCCATCCGGTCCGTCGCGCTCATGTTGGGGAGCAGAATCTTCGCGAGCATGGGTCGTCCCTCGTTTTCGGCGTGATGGTTGGCGCGGCGCGCGGCCACGATGTGGCCGCGCGGTTGCGGGGCCGCGTGCCCCCACTGAAGCGATGCACGTGGTCCAACTGCAGATCTCGCCGCGCAGGCGAAGATCCCGGGCTTCAGCATGCAGGACGGCCTCCGGGAGCGCAGTCCGCCTTCACCTTACATCGGTGGTGAAAAACCAGGGCCGCGACACGACCGCAATGATCGTCCCTGTCCGTGCCTGCCCTACAGACAGTACGGCGCGGCCATGCGATCCTTGTCCCGAAGGGATGTCACCCCTGTCGAGGAGGACCACATGAGCGCCATGCGTCTCGCGCGCGCCGTCGGACTCGCGGCCGCCTACATCGCCTTCACGCTTGGCCCCCACTCCGCCGCCGCCCAGGTCGGCGGTGAGGTGCGACTCCAGTCGCGACAGATCTCCACCGCCGAGATCGCGGGCCAGCTCGGCGCGAAGCTCGCGCCCGGTACGCTGGACGAGCTGCCGATTGGCGTGAGCTTCACCGGTATCCTTGTCGACTCCGCCAGGCTGGGTGCGCTCGGCGGCGCAGGGCTTCAGCAGGGCGCGCGCGTGTCCGTTATCCGCATCGCCCTCGACAGGGTGCGCGTCGAGGTGGATCAGATGGATCCCGTGCCGATCACGAAGAAACTGACGTTGCGACTCGACGGACAAGGGCGCCTGAGCGTCATCGCTCGAGACGAGCGCCCATGAGGTCATTCGTCGCGCGGACTTGTGCGTTGGTGAATCGGACCGAATTCCGGGCGCCACCACAGAGAGTAAGTCTCCCGACACATGGCGAGGACTCAGCCGGACAGACCGCGACCTGGGCGGTGCGCATCCTAGAGGGGAACGCACGAACCACTATCAGTGAGGCGTCGTCATGAGCATCGCTCATCTCCATCTCGCGCTCAATCACTTTCCCGTGATAGCCACGCTGATCATCGCGCTGCTTCTGGCCGTCGCAGCGTATCGCCGCAGCAGCGAGCTGGGGAAGGTGTCGCTCGCGCTCGCCGTGCTCGTTGGCGCGGTCACCGTCGCGGTGTACTTCACCGGTGAGCCGGCGGAAGGGCTCATCGAGAAGTTGCCCGGCTTCTCGGAGACCATCCTCGCGCGGCACGAGGATGCCGCCCTCGATGCGGCCATCATCGTCGGTGGACTCGGTGCGTTGGCACTCGGCACGCTGGCGTGGCACCGCGGTGGGCGGGCGCTGTCGCGCCGCGTAACCGCGGCCGCCTTCGTTCTCGCCGTCGGTGCCGGCGGTGTGATGGGCTACACCGCCTACCTCGGCGGTCAGGTGCGGCATACGGAGGTGCGGCCCGCCAGCGTCGCGCCCGTAGGCGCCGCGGCGGGGTCGAACGAGGAAGGGCGTTGATCCACGAGTATCGTCGCAGGCGCGCGCGTGAGGTCGGCCTCACGCGCTCCACTGTAGCCGGAGTTCCGTCATGCTGAGCCCATATCGTGCTCTCGATCAGTACTCCCGCTCGCAGCTTGCCCGCGGCCTGGTGCTGTCGGTGTCGGGCATCGTCGCGCTCAGCTGGCCGGAAACTGCGCTGCCAGTATCCATGATCGTGGCGGGGGCGCTCGTCGCTCTCTCGGGGTCGTACGACGTGCTCGTCGGCATGCACGCTCGGCGATCGCTCCGGGCGTGGCCCGTGCTGAGCGGGCATGGGGCGGCGTCCGTCGCGTTCGGGGCGCTGACGATCGGGTTGCCATACACGCCGCTCAACACAGCGATGACGCTGGTCGCTCTCTGGTTGATCCTCTACGGGTCCATGACGGGTGCGCTCGCGCTGGCACTGTGGCCAATGCGGCGCACGCGCTGGACGCTCGTCGGCGTAACGGCGGCGGTCCTCCCGCTCGGCCTGTCGGTCACGCTGCTCGCCGACATGCCCAGGTTCGTGCCGCTGTACCTTGGCGCTTTCTTCGCCGTATTCTTCGGAGCGCTGCACCTGGCCGGCGGGCTGTGGCTCCGCCGCGTGGCGATGCCGCACTTCGCGCCCACGTCGCAAGCAGCGCGGGCGCCCGCGAGCGGCTTCGGTCTTGCCGCGCCGAATGCGCAGCGCGCTGCGAAGTCGGTCTCCCCGACGCATTGAGGGGCCGCGCGCTTACGACAGGACACTCGACGCGTCATCCTCCCCTTACACGCCGGATAGCTCGGAAGGAGCTGCACGTGACACCTCACACTCCCGCACCATTTCCTCATCACCACGAAAGCAGTGCGGTGGTGTCAGCGTCTCCCGAGCGCGTGTTCGCCCTCATCGACGTGCACGAGCCTCTCGTCCCACATGAGCCAGAGTTCGTGGCGAATGGGCAGAGGCCGCATGACGACCATCCTTGATGAGGGCCGCAGCCAGAGAGTGGGATCGCACATTGGCGTGAGCGGCCAGGCCTTCGGCCTCGAGCTGTCTCTGGACGAGGTGGTGACGAGGCGAGACCCGCCAACCGGAAAGCTTGGGAAAGCGTGGGCTCTCCAAGGCTACTTGTCATCGGTCCGGACCAAATGCAGTTCGAGGTGACGCCTCACGGGAGCGGGTCCCTGCTTCGAGTCGTCATCGACTACGCCCTGCCCTGTACGTGGCCGGAGCGTTGGCTCGGCCGTGTACTTGGCGGATTATATGCGCACTGGGTGCACGCAACGTATGGTCAGCGACGCCGTTCGGCAGATTGCCACGCGCGCGAAGCCAAGCCCGGTGGCCGTCGCATGACGGCCTGTTCATCGCGGCGCACCACGACCAGGGCATCACCCTCCCGGCGCCGCGCGTGTGCGCTGCGATCAGGATGTGGAATGCTCCAGGCGCCAGTGCAACGCGCGAATCTCCAGGTGCAGGCCCGCCAGTGGCTCATCGAGTTCGTGGACGGTGAGCGCACGCTCCGTCGATAGGGCAGATGCGATCGCCCGAAGTTGAGAGAGCACGCGCCGAGTCGCTGAAGGGACCTCGATCCTGGCGTCCAACGCGGCCCGCTCCACGTGATCGGCGGCCATGGTGAGTTCGTCGGCGATCGACTCCTTGCTGCCGAGTGACCATGCCACCGCGGCAAGCGCGCCATGCCGCTCGGCTTCGGCGAGATTCGCGTGCGCCGACAACCGTGCGAGGCCGGACGATTCGACACTTCGGCGGCCGACGTCGTTCGCCAGCGCGTCCAGGCCACTGGCGACGGCGAGCAGGTCGTGCGTGCCGCTGCTGGGAGGCGCGTTCGCCTGCATGACGAAGAAAGACGCGGCACGATGCAGCAGTGCTCTTGCCGCCATGGTGTCTCCGGTTCCCAGCGCGGCACGCGCGCTATCCAGCAGAACCTGCCCCTCGCGACGATGCGCCATGGGTCGCTCAAGCGCCACATCCAGCGCCTGTGCGGGTGTTCCCTGTTGCAACGCGACGGCGAACTCTGGTTCTTTGGATCGGTCGGCGCGGCAGGACACGACCGCGCCGAGCGTGATTGCTGTGTATGCCACGAGGGAATGTCTCATGTCGCGACCCTCCGGATCGTTTACTGCCGATGAATTAGCGCCGTGCGGTCCGATCTGACGCCGTCATACGGCCGGAACTTGAGCGACGCGGACCTTGAGCGCGCGAGGCGCTAGGGTGTTGGCGTCACGGCATTCTTGAGCGTCCGCGGTGGGACGATCAGCACGGAATGCCGACCGTCGCGCACCAGGTCCGTGCTCACGCTCCCCAACATCCAGCGATCCAGCCGCCCGCGTCGCGCGCTGCCGGCCGCAATCAGATCGCACCGGGCGCCATCGGCGTACTCGAGCAGCGCCGCCGCTACCGGCGTGGAGGACTGGGCGTGCAACGTGATCTGATCGATCGTGATACGATCGCCCTCGAGCTCGGCGCGACAGCGCGCGAAGCCGGCCGCGACGCCGAGCTTGTGAATCACCGCCTCGCCATCATCGGGGAGAGCGAACGTCACTGGAGGTGCGTAGGCAAGCACGATCGTGCCGCCATCGTCCAGCACCGCGCGCGTGGCGCGGGCTGCCGCCAGACTCGAGCGGCTGAAGTCCACCGCAGCGAGCACCTTGATCGGCAGTGCGGTGGCGTCCGCGGCGACGCCCAGCACTGGACACGCTGCTCGGCGCATTACCTCGAGCGCCGTCTCATCCTGCATCGCACGCTCGAGTCGTCCATGCCGCCGCAGGCCCACGATCACCAGCGCAGCGCGCAGTCGGTGCGCCTCTTGCACGATCACCCGCGCCGGCGTGCCGAGCGCGACGCGGATCCGCCAGTCGACCGGTTCGCCGATGGCGGCCGCGATGTCGTCGCGCACCGACTCGACCTGCTCGGCATGCACCAGCGGGCCGACGGCGGCATCGGCGATGCCGATCGCGAGGTCGAGCCCGGGCGGGAGCGGTGCCGAGCGGGTGTCGATCACGTTGATGACGTGAACGTTCGCGCCGTGCCGCTCGGCGATCGCAAACGCGGTGCGTGTTGCCGCGTTGGAGGCGGCTGAGCCGTCCGTGGCCAGCAGCACCACGCGCCCGAAGAGCGAGCGCGGAACGCGCGGCATCGGCTCGCTGGCAAGCTGGGGAGCGACGGCAAGATCGGTGGACATCGGACCTCCTGGTTACGCTGGAGTGGCGGGATGCCAAGGCGATCTCGCACACTGGTACATCAGTGTACCGGGGGAAGGTTACGTGCATCGGCGGCATCACTCCGTAGGCGGAAATACGGAACGTCGTCCGGACAACTCCTGACGAAGACCGTCTCGGCCCTCAGGCAGCCCACGTCCGGCGCCGCGCCTGCCGCGCGGAGTGGGCCGGGGCTGCGCTCCGCGCCATCTCGGCCGCGCACGCCACCGTGATTCGCGTGGAGCGGTATCGCGCTCGTGTTAGTTGTGATGGCCCTCGCGACGCTCTTCGTGCTCGACGTCGCGCTGCCCGGCGGCTTCATAGCCGGAAGGGGCAGCATGCGCCACGCCCAGACGATGGCCTTCACGACGCTCATGTTCCTTCAGCTGTTCAACGTGTTCAACGCACGGTCCGACACGCGAAGCGCGTTCGGTGGGCTGTTCCGCAATCGGTGGCTATGGGGGGCGGTCGGGCTGTCACTGGCGCTTCAGGTCGCGGTGATATACGTGCCGTATTTGCAGCACGCTCTTGGCACGGCGGCATTGAGCGGAGGGGACTGGCTCCACTGTGCACTCGTGGCGAGCTCGGTGTTATGGATCCGCGCGCTGAGCAAGCTCGCGACGCGCGCGCATCGGGGTGCTGAACCCTAGGCGCACGCCAGACGGCCAATCGCCTCGGGGGTGAGCATTGCATCAGGGATGAAAACTCCCGACACACGGGTGCCAGGTTCCCCGACACACGCTCGGGCTTCTTCCCGACTGCTCCCGCCGCCAAAAGGACCGATCCTCCCTGGGAGACGAGAAGTCATCTTTCAGCGAGGGCCCCGTGTCCAATTCCACGTCCGATAGCGCGCACTACGCCAGATATCTGCTCGACGCCGAAAATGATGCACGCGTGCCTCTCGCTCCAACTCCAGCCGAGCTGATGTACGCTCACAGGGCGATCCCGTTGGTTCGGCGCGATCCACTCGAGCCTCGCTCGCTCGCGGCGGTGACGCGCGGTGATCGCATCCGGCTCGCGTTCGCCCTGGCCGCTGCCGCGCTGCTCGCCGCAAGCCTCGGCGGCTGCGGCATGCCCGCCGACGCCTCCGAGCTCAATGCGGTGCAGGTGGTGCCGATTCACTCCCCGTCCGGCAAGATCGTCGGGCAGGAGATCGCGGTCCTCACGACGGCGCCAAACGTGCCGGCGCCCATCACGCGCACCCACGCCACGCGCGTCATCGTCAATCTCGAGGTGACGGAGAAGGCGATGCGTCTCGCCGACGGCGTCCAGTACACGATGTGGACCTTTGGCGGCTCGGTGCCGGGCACCTTCATTCGCGTGCGCGAAGGCGACCTCGTCGAGCTCCACCTGAAGAACGCGGCGAACAGCACGATGCCCCACAACATCGACCTGCATGCCGTCACCGGCCCCGGTGGCGGAGCGCACGCATCCCTCACCCTGCCCGGGCACGAGTCGGTCTTCACCTTCTCCGCCATGAATCCAGGCCTCTTCATCTACCACTGCGCCACCTCGCCCGTGCCGATGCACATGGCCAACGGGATGTACGGCATGATCCTCGTCGAGCCCAGGGCTGGCCTGCCGAAGGTCGACCACGAGTTCTACGTCATGCAGAGCGAGTTCTACACGACGGGCAAGTTCGGCGACCCGGGCATGCAGTCGCTCGACATGGAGAAGGGCATCGACGAGAAGCCCACCTACGTGGTGTTCAACGGCAGCGTCGGTGCGCTCACCGGCGACCACGCGCTCCAGGCGAAAGTCGGCGAGCGCGTTCGCCTGTTCGTCGGCGACGCGGGCCCGAACCTTACCAGCTCCTTCCATGTCATCGGCGAGGTGTTCGACAACGTGTACTCGGAGGGCGGCAGCGTGGCGACACAGCACAATGTCCAGACTACCCTCATCCCCGCCGGCGGATCCGCGATCGTCGAGTTCGGCGTCGAGAAGTCCGGCGACCTCATTCTCGTGGACCACTCGATCTTCCGCGCCTTCAACAAGGGAGCGCTCGGCATGCTCCACGTGAGCGGTCCGGATGACGGCAGGGTATTCGCGGCCGTCACGTCGTCCACCCCGGCCAGTCGCTAGCAGCGCGCCCACGCGACCCGAGGACTGCACATCATGCGTCCGCGTCTCATCGCACTCGTCGCCGCCATCACGGTCGCATGTCCGATCGTGGCGGCGGCGGCGGTCATTGGTCGCCCAACTCGTGGCCACCGTGTCGTCGACGGCGGGATGGTCCCGATTCCCGCCGGCGACTATCGCCCACTGTACGCCGTGTCCGGCGGAGGCCGGGTGCGCGTGGCGACGTTCGCGCTCGATCGGCAGCCCGCCACGCGGGCCGAGTTCCTCGCGTTCGTGCGCGCGCAGCCGCAGTGGCAGCGCGGCCGCGTTGGTCGGAACTTCGCCGAGGCATCGTATCTCGTCGATTGGCCGGGCGCGCTCGACGCCGGCACCGGCGTCGAGCTTCAGCGTCCGGTCACCGGCGTCTCATGGTTCGCCGCAAAGGCGTTTTGCGCCGCGCGCGGCAAGCGGCTGCCGACGCTGGACGAATGGGAGTACGTGGCCGCCGCGAGCGAGACGCGCCGCGACGCGAGCGCCGATCCGGTATTTCGCCGTCGCATCCTCGCGCTTTATGCGGCGCGAGTCTCCGCAACGCTTCCGGTCGCTGGGTCCGGGCTCGCCAACACCTATGGCGTGCGCGACCTCCATGGCTCGGCCTGGGAGTGGACGCTCGACGTCAACGCCGGGATGCCTGCTGACGTTTCGCACGTCGCCGGTCGCAGTTCCGGGGTGCAGGGCCGACGCGTGTCCTGCGCCAGCGCCGCCATCGGCGTCGCCGATCCGGCGAACTATCCCGCGTTCATGCGCTCCGCCGTACGCGCCGGACTCAACGCGCGTTCCACAGTCGCAGGTCTGGGCTTTCGCTGCGCCGCCGGGTCGGCGGCCCCGACGATGCTCTAAACGCACTGACCTCAACAGGAACAAGACACCATGTTACCCTTCGTCCACGTCACCGCGGCCAGCACCGTCAACGAAGTGCTCACCACGTACCCGGCGACCGCCCCGATCCTTCACGTGTTCGGGTTGGACACGTGCTGCCGGGCGAGCTCAACACTGCGCGACGCGGCGCAGCACGTCCATGCTGACTTGGGCGTCCTGCTCACGCTGCTCGAGACGTCCGCGTGCGCGTCACTGGTCGGCGTCGCGGACTGATGATGGACTGGTTCGTCAAGGCCTTCCTGAAAGCCAGCCTTGCCTGGCTCGCTCTCGGTGTCAGCCTCGGGCTCGCGATGGCCGCCTATCCGCCGTGGACGATCCACCGCGTCGCCCACATGCACATGGTGCTCCTCGGCTTCGTGACCATGATGATCTATGGCGTCGCCTACCACGCCATCCCGCGATTCGTGGGATTTCCACTCCACAGCCGTCGCATCGCGGGCTGGCACTGGTGGATCTCGAACGTGGGACTGGCACTGCTGGTGGCGGGGTTTGTGCTCCGCGCCGCATCGCCCACTGCGGGCACCCAGGTTCTCGTCGCCGGTGGCGGCCTGTCGGCGCTCGGCGCGTACCTCTTCGTCTACGTCATCTGGCGGACGGTGGACGGGACGGCGTCCAATCAGGCTGCGATCGCGCACGCGCGTGAAGCGGTCATCGCTCATTCGCGCGCTCCACTGCCGACCTTTCCCGCGCGTGAGGCATGACGTCGCTCGTGCGGCGCTACCTCAAAACGGCAATTTTCTTCCTCGTGCTCGGACTGATGCTCGGCGGATGGATGATGCTTCAGCGCGAGCTCGGCGCGCACATTCAATCCGCCTATCTCGTCAGTGCGCACACCCACGCCCTCCTCGTCGGTTTCGTCATGATGATGATCCTCGGCGTCGCCCTGTGGATGTTCCCGCGTCCGGCCAAAGGAGACAGCCAATATCGTCCAGCCGTGGCCGAGACGGCGTACTGGCTTCTCGCGTCGGGGACGCTGGTGCGGGTGATCGGAGAGCTGGCGCGCACGCGGAGCGACGCCCTGGGGCTACGGTGGCTCGTCGTCGCGTCCGGCGCCGCGCAAATCATCGGCTTGCTCCTGTTCTTTCACAACATGTGGTCGCGCATCCGCCCGGCTGGCAATCAGGCTCGTGAGGCCGCCGGCGAGCGCTTTTGATCGTGCCGGAGAGACTTCCATGTTGGTGAGAGCGTCGCGACGACGCTCATCGGCGATCGCCCTCTGGCTGCGCCGCCTGGTCTGACTCCGTCAGCGTTGCCCCCATCCCGACCCGGCGGTAACATCTCTCAGTCCTCGACGGAGTGGTCATGGGTCTCGCAATTGCCGCGATCATCGTCGCCCTGCTGGTCGCAGTGGCGCGTGCCTCGTTCAAGATCATCGGCCAGGCGGAGGTGATGGTGATCGAGCGGCTCGGCCGCTTCCACCGCGTCGCCCGATCCGGCCTCAACATCCTTGTCCCCTACATCGAGCGGCCGAAGTCCATCGACGTGCGCTACTTCCAGGTGGACCCCGGCGGCACGAAGAAGGTGACCGCCGGGTCGACCAATCGCATCGACCTCCGCGAGCAGGTGCTCAACTTCCCGAGCCAACCGGTCATCACCAAGGACAACGTCACGATCGACATCGACGCCGTCGTCTACTATCGCGTGGCCGATCCGCAGAAGGCCACCTACGCGGTGCAGAACCTCCCGTACGCGCTCGAGACGCTGACCAAGACGACGCTGCGCAACATCGTCGGCGAGATGGAGCTCGACTCCACGCTCGCCAGCCGCGATGCGATCAACACGCGGATGCGCGAGGTGATCGAGGAGGCCGCGATTGGCTGGGGCGTCGACCTCACCCGCGTCGAGCTCCAGGCGATCGAGCCGCCGCGCGACATTCAGCAGTCGATGGAGCTGCAGATGCGCGCCGAGCGCGAGCGCCGCGCGGCGGTCACGAACGCCGAGGCGGGCAAGCGTGCCGCTATTCTCGAGGCGGAGGGCGTGCGCGAATCCCAGGTGCGCCGCGCGGAGGGTGAGAAGGACGCGGCGATCCTGCGCGCACAGGGGCTCGCGACCGCGCGCACGGCGATGGCCGAAGCCGAGGCCGACGCGCTCGTGAGGATCTCCGCCGCGCTGCCCGAGGGCCAGGCGGCCATGTACCTCCTCGGCCTCAAGTACCTCGAGGCCCTGCCCAAGATCACCGAGGGCGCCGGCACGACGATCTTCCTGCCGGCCGAAGCGACTGGGGTGATGGGCGCGCTCGGTGGCTTGCGCGAGCTGTTGACGCGCAGCAACAGCAATCCGGCGCCGCGTCAGCCTGGGCCTTCCTCGTCGCCATCCGCGGCCGGCTCGCCGCCAGCGCAGCTCTCGGCGGGCACCGATCCGCTGCGGCCGGACCTCTGACGTTGGCGGCGATCACCCGCGAGCGGGCGGAGCGGATCGCTCGCGCTCACGCCTGCGAGAATTGTGGCGAGTACACCTACAAGAAGCTCGTCGTGAAGCCGGCGACGGAGGCAGTCCGCGCCGAGCTGCAGGCGGTCTGGATCGCCACGAAGCTCTGCGGCGTGTGCGGGCTGCAGCAGGAGCTCGGGATCGACGAGGACGGCGACGTCGTCTTCGCGAGCTGACGCTGGCGCACCGGCGGTTGTTCACGCCGATCGGCGTCGGTAGCTTCCTCCATTCAGGAGGGTTGGCAGAATGGCTATTGCACCGGTCTTGAAAACCGGCGTCCGCAAGGACTTCTGGGTTCGAATCCCAGGCCCTCCGCTCGTTGGCCGCGCCGCGCGACCGACCCCGCCGGTTGCTCCCGTCGCGCGCGGGCGGTTACATTCCGCCCTGGCCGCAGCACGCGGCGCCTCTGGAGAGATGGCCGAGAGGCTGAAGGCACCGGTTTGCTAAACCGGCATAGGGGGTCAACCTCTATCGAGGGTTCGAATCCCTCTCTCTCCGCTCCGAAGGCCCGTCGCAGCCGCGGCGGGCCTTCGCGCATTTCCCCTCGTTCCACGTCGCCTCATGGCCGCTCCCGTCCCGCGCCTCCGCTTCGCTCCCTCGCCCACCGGCTATCTGCACGTCGGCGGCGCGCGCACGGCCCTGTTCAACTGGCTGTACGTGAAGAAGTTCGGCGGCCAGTTCCTGCTCCGCATCGAGGACACCGACAAGGCGCGCTCCACCGACGAGAGCACCCGCGCCATCTTCGACGGCCTCGAGTGGCTCGGCCTCCTCTGGGACGAGGAGGTCGTCTACCAGGGCGCGAACGCCGAACGCAATCGCGACGACGCCTACCGGATGCTGGCGAACGGCACGGCCTACCGCTGCTTCTGCGCGCAGGCCGAGCTGGCCGAGCGCCGCGCCGCCGCCGAGGCGAGCAAGGACAGTTTCAAGTACGACCGCCGGTGCGACCGACTCGCCCCCTCCGAGGTGGAGCGCCGCGTTGCCGCCGGCGAGCCGTTCACACTGCGATTCCGCGTGCCCGACGGCACGACGTCGTGGGACGACCTGGTGCACAGCGAGATCGCGTTTCCGAACAAGGACATCGAGGACTTCATCATCCTCCGCGCCGACGGCACGCCGATCTACAACATGGCCGTTGTGAGCGACGACATCTTCATGCGCATCACGCTCGTCATGCGCGGCGACGACCACATCTCCAACACGCCGAAGCAGATCCTGCTCTACCGCGCTCTCGGCGAGCCGCTCCCGCGGTTCGCGCACCTGCCGATGATTCACGGGCTGGACGGCAAGAAGCTGAGCAAGCGCCACGGCGCGACCGCCGTCGGCGACTATCAGCACCTCGGCATCCTCCCCGGTGCGATGCTCAACTTCCTCGCGCTGCTCGGCTGGTCGCCCGGGCATGACATCGAGGTCATGACGCTGCCGCGCATGGTCGAGCTGTTCGACCCCGCCGGCCTCCAGAAGAAGGCCGCGATCTTCGATCCGAAGAAGCTCGAGTGGATGAACGGTCAGCACCTCAGCCTCGTGCCGTCGGCCGACCTGGCCGCGATCGTGACGCCGGCGCTCGAGGCAGCCGGGTTCACGACTGCCGCGGACCTCGCGTCGCGCCCCGACTGGTATCTCGCGCTGCTCGACCTGCTCAAGGTGCGAGCCCGCACGATTGACGACATCGTGCGCCAGGCGGGTCCCTTTTTCCTCGACGAGATCAGCTACGACGCCGACGCGGTGGCCAAGCAGTGGAAGGACCGGCCGGCGACGGCCGAGCTGCTCGCCGCCGTGCGCGACGCCCTCGCGCCGCTGTCGCCGTGGGAGCCCGCCGCGATGGAGGAGGCGCTCCGCATGCTGGCGGAGCGTTTCGGCTTCGGCGAGAAGGCGGGCAGGATCTTTCAGCCCCTCCGCGTGGCGCTCACGGGGCTGGGCGTCAGTCCAGGCATCTTCGACGTGCTGCTGATGCTGGGGCGCGAGCGAGCGATCCTGCGCCTCGACGCGGCAATCGCCCGCCTCGGCGACTCGCCCGGCGCGTGAAGGCTCCAGGGCGCGCGGGGTCGGCGGTTGCGGCTTTCCATATTGGAGCTACATTAGCGCCAAAGTTGCTCACTTCGGGGTCGAGCGGTATCGACGCCCGGCGTACAACTGCCGGTGAGGATGTATGACGGAGCCACTCACTCCCCTCGAGCGACGGGTGTATCACTACCTGATCGACTTCCTGGCGGAGAACACCTACCAGCCCAGCATCCGCGAGATCGCGAAGAAGTTTCGCATCAAGTCGACGAAGACGGTCTCCGACCTGCTCGCGTCGCTCTCGCTAAAGGGCTTCATCGAACGCGATCAGTCGCGTTCGCGCGGCGTGCGCATCGTTGGCTACGCCGGCCAGGCCAGCACGCAGCCGGTGCCGTACTACGGGCGCGTGCACGCCGGCGAGCCAGCGCTGCTCCCGGATCACCGCGTGGGCTACCTCACGATGGACCGCCGCTTCCTTCCGACGGACGACGTGTTCTTCCTGCGCATCAAGGGAGACTCGATGATCGGCCGCGGCATCTTTGACAGCGACTACGTGCTCGTGTCGCCCTCCACGCGCGCCAAGGATGGCGACATCGTCGCCGCGCGCCTAGGTGAGGAAGCCACGATCAAGACGCTCACGCATCGCGGCGGCACAATTGTCCTCGAGCCGGCCAACGAGGCCGACCGCGCGATCGAAGTGGGACCGAAGGAAGACTTCGCCGTGCTTGGCGTGGTCTGCGGCGTCTTCCGGCCGTTCATGGAATCGAACGTCCAACCCATCCTGCCTACGACCGCGGATGCGGAGCTGGTAAGTTGAGAAACGCAGCGAGAAGGTCAGAAGAGTGAGAGAGTGAGAAGGAAGAGTGAATGCGGAAAGGGCACACCCGATTCAATCCGGTGTGCCCTTTCCGTTCTCACCTTCTCACCTTCTCACCTTCTCACCTTCTCACTGATCCGTCGTCTTTCCCTCGGCGATCAGCTTCTCGCGCCGCTCCTTGTCCTTGCGCTCGCGGATGCGCTTCACGGCGCTCTTGAACTCGATGTCGTGGTACTGCGACTGCGCGTGATCCAGCAGATCCCCGCGGCGCGTCGTCACGAGACGGTCGGCGATCGTCTCACCGGGATTTCCCTGGATGTGGAGGGGAAGCGCGGCGAGCACGGCACTCGGGATGGCGAACTTGCCGAGGTAGATCTTGTTGCCGTCCATGCCCCACTTCTGGCCGTTCCGCTCGAACGTCCAGTCGCCGGGTTTGCGACCCGCGACCGCCGCGGCTGCCGCGACCGAGTCGTTGTACGCCAGCACGATGGCGCGCACGGTGCTGTCCACGCGCTGGCCGTGCGTCTTGGGAATGGGGACGAACTGGTGCGCATCGGCGGCGAGCCGCGGATCGGGATCCGCCGGCACCACGCCGGTGGCTGGACCCACGCCGCCGCCAACACCCCGGCCGCCCACCTGGCCGCCCGGCGTTCCGCCAACAGGTTCAGGCGCCGGCACGACTCGCGATGGCACCCGCGATGGCGCCACGAGTCCGCGCTGCGGCGTCGTCGCCTTGGCGTGCACGCCCTGGGCACTCCCGCCAAGGGCGCCGCCCGCCGGTGCCACCGCGACATAGGTGATCTTCTCCTGCGCAGCCGCGGTCGGCCGGGAGTTCAGCGAACTGAAATCGTAGTGGAACGCGGCGTTCGCCAGCACGAGCGCCAGCACCAGGTGGATGCCGATCGAGACGAGCAGCGAGCCCGATGGGCGGCGCATCGGCATCAAACAGCCCCCACGCCGGCCATGGCGGTGAGCAGGCGGCCGGCCCGCTGCGCCGCCTCAGTGATGCGCGCCGGAGAGGTGATGAAGGAGATCCGGAAGAATCCCTCACCGCCCGCGCCGAACGACGAACCCGACATCACCACGACGCCTTCCTCTTCGAGCAGCCGGTCGGCGAACGCCGCCGAGGGAATGCCATCGGGCAGCTTGATCCAGAGGTACATCGTCGCGCGCGGCACGTCGCACTCGAATCCGGCGTCGCGAAACGCGGTCACCGCGGCATCGCGACGCGCCGTGAACACCGCGACGTTGGCGGGCACGAAATCCGACCACGCACTCAACGCCGCGACACCGGCGGCCTGGATCGCCATGAACTGCCCCGTATCGACGAACGACTTGATCTTGGCGAGCGTCGCCGACACCTCGGGCCGCGCGACGGCCCAGCCGCACCGCCTCACGGTCATGTTGTAGGTCTTGGACAGCGAATGGAACTCGATCGCCACGTCCCGCGCGCCGTCGATCTCGAAGATGCTGGGCGGCACGTAGCCGTCGAACGCGAGCTCGCTGTACGCGTTGTCGTATACGAGGAGGATGTCGCGCTCGCGACACGTGCGCACGACACGCTCGAGATAATCCACCGGCGCGATCGCCGACGTCGGGTTGTTCGGGTAGTTGAGATACAGGATGCGGGCGCGGCGCAGCACGTCCGCCGGAATCTCGTCGAGCTCGACGAGAAAGTTCGTCCGCGGGCGGAGCGCGTACCGGTACGGCTCACCGCTGCCGAGCAGCGTGCCACCCTGGTACGAGTTGTAGCCGGGTTCGGGAATGATCCCCACCGCGCCCGGCTCCAGGTACGCGAGCGCGAGATGCGAGATGCCTTCCTTCGACCCGATCAGGGGCACGATCTCCGTCATCGGGTCGAAGTGCACGCCGAATCGGCGCTGCATCCAGGCGCTGACGGCCTCGCGATACGGCACGTATCCCATGCCGAATCCGTAGCGGCCCAGCGCGGGCTCGCGAATCGCCGTCGCCATCCGCTCAACCGCGGCGCGCGGCGGATCGAGGTCCGCGTCGCCGGCGCCGAGATCGATCACGTCCACGCCACGCTCGACGAGCTCCCGCTTCTTCTGCGGGATCTTCGCCAGAGGGTACTCCGGCAGCGTGGTGAAGCGTGAAGCGTGCGGCGGCACTAGTCGTCGTTGGTGACAGGGTTGCTGACACGGCTCACGCCGTCGATCTCCACTTCTACCACATCGCCCGGTACAAGGGTCCCCACCCCTTCCGGTGTGCCGGTGAGGACGAGATCGCCAGGCTCCAGCGTCATCACGTTCGAGATGTAGGCGAGGACGGCAGGAATGTCGAACACCATCTCGGATCCCCGCCCCTGCTGTCGGACCTTGCCATTCACGCGCGTCGTCACGGTGAGGGTCGAGAGGTCCGCGGGCGGCTCGGCCACGTCGCCGACCGCACAGAAGGTGTCGAACCCCTTCGCCCGCGTCCACTGGGAGTCCGACTTCTGAAGATCGCGCGCCGTGACATCGTTTGTCGCCACGATGCCCGCTACGGCGCGTCGTGCGTCGCCAGGGCTCGCCTTCCGGAGCCGAGCGCCGACCACGACACCGATCTCTCCTTCATACTCCACCCGATTGGACACCGTTGGCAGGCGGATGGATTCCCCGCTGCGAATCAGGCTCGAGGGCGGCTTGAGGAAGATCAGCGGCTCGGCCGGGACGTCGTTACCGAGCTCCTTTGCGTGCGCGACATAGTTCCGTCCCACGCACACGATCTTGCTGGGTGAGAGGATGGGCATGCATTGAAGGTAACGCCCACGCAGCGACCTGACGATTCCGGCCCAGTCTCTCGAAACAACACCGCAGTGAGCGATGAGCAAGCGCGACGAAGAACGGAGGGGCGCAGGGACCACCAATCAAAGTTGTCTGCGATCTTGCTGCCCCGTGGCCAGTGCTCACTGCTCACCGTGGTGTTGTTCCCGATCCCTATCGCTCAACGTCGCCCACCGGCACGGCGATGTCGGAATAGAACGCCCGCACCCGCTCCGCGATGGTGGCCCATCGCCCGATGACCCGTCGCGCCGGCGGCAGCGCCTCGAGCAACCCTCGTCCGTACCGCTTCGTCACGATGCGCGGATCGCCGATCACGACCACGCCCCGGTCGGTGCTGGAGCGGATGAGCCGACCAAAGCCCTGCTTCAGCCGGAGCGATGCGTGCGGCAGCATGTATTCGGCGAACGCGTCGCCTCCACGGGCGACGATCGCCTCGCACTGCGCAGCCGTCACGGGCTCGGTGGGCACACGAAACGGCAGCTTGGCGATCACCAACCCGCGCAGCGCCTCGCCGGGCACGTCCACCCCCTCCCAGAACGACGCGGTGCCGAGCAGGATGGCGCGTCCCGACTCGCGGAAGCGGGCCAACAGCGCATCGCGTCCCTCGTCGCCGTGCACGAGCAGCGGCCAGCGCCGCTCGATGCCCCGCGCCCGCAGCGCGTTCGCCAGCTGCCGCACCTCCCGGTGGCTCGTGAAGAGCACGAACAGGCCGCCGTCCGATGCCTCCGCCACGTCGAGCACGATCCGCGTCACCGCGTTCCGGTGCCCGTCGGCGTCCACGTTCGGCGCCGGGATGTCGCTCGGGATCACAAGCAGCGACTGGGTGTCGTAGGAGAACGGCGACGGGAACACCGCGGTCGTCGGATGCAGCTCCGGATCGTCGAGCCCCAGGCGCGCGGCGAGGAAGTCGAACCGCCGCGCGTCGGACGCGATGTCGCCGCGCGACGCAGTAAGCGTCGCGCTCGTGACGATCGTGCTGTCGAGCCGCTTGAACAGGTCCTCGCGCAGGATCGGCGCGAGATCGAGCGGCACGGATGACACCGCGACGCTGCGCTCGCGCCCGCGCACTTCGATCCAGCGCACGCTATCGTCATCAGGTGGCGGCGTGAGCGCGCGGCGCAGCCCGTCGCCCGCCGTCTGGAGGCGCTTCGTCACCGAGCGCATCTCGTTCAGCAGCGGTGCGAGCTGTTCATCGAGCTTCGTGCTCCCCTCGATCCGCTCCCGCACGAGCCGCAACCCTTCGCCGAGCAGGTCGATCTCCCCGAGTGTGTCCTCGAGCGCGAGCGTGAGCCCCGCCTTCCAGATGGCGTGCGTCGCGAAGCTCTGCGACAGCCGCACGACGGACTGCCCCTCCTGCTCGATGAAGGTGTCGAGCAGGTCGAACAGGAGCGCGCTCTTCCGGCTCATCGCGCTCACCGACGGCGCGAGTCGGGCCTCGAGCAGGTCCAGGCTCGCGGTGCTCAACAGATCGTTGCTCGCGGACAGCCGCATCACGAGGGCCGGGAGCAGCCCCCGGCCGCGCCGATCCAGGCGGCTCACGAGGCGCTGGAGCCCGCGCCGGGTCACCGTCGCGCCCAGGTGCGTGGCGGCGGCATCCTCGAGATGGTGTCCCTCGTCCACCACGAGCCGGCCGTACGCCGGCAGCACCGCGGCGTCGTCCCAGTTCTGCGCCGCGCGCCGCACGGCGAGGTCGGAGAGCAGCAGGTGGTGGTTCACCACGATCACATCCGCCTGCGCCGCAGCCCGGCGAGCCTTGAACACGAAGCACTGGTCGAAATGCGGGCACTTCATCCGCGTGCAGATGTCGCCCTCGGCCGACACCTCGTCCCACACCTCGGGCCGCGGCGGCGTCGGCAGGTCGGCGAGCGAGCCGTCGCTCGTGCGCTCGGCCCACGCCGCCAGCGTCGCCAGCTCGCTGGCCATGCCGTCGTCGAACAGCTGCGCCGCGCCGCCACTCGCCTGCTCCAGCCGCGCTTTGCACAGGTAGTTGCGCCATCCCTTCAGCAGCGCGAAGCGCACCTTCTGGTCGCCCAGCGCCTTGGCGAGGAAGGGGAGATCCTTGCCGACGAGCTGTTCCTGCAGGTTGATGGTGTTGGTCGACACCACGGTGCGCTCGCCGTTCGCCGCCGCCCAACGCAGCGCCGGCACCAGGTAGCCGAGTGACTTGCCGACGCCAGTACCCGCCTCGAGCAGGCCGACCCCGCCGTCGTTGTAGACCCGCGCGATGGCAGCGGCCATCGCGCGCTGGCTCTCGCGGTCCTCGTAGCGCGCGTGCTGGAGCGCGATCGGGCCATCGGGCCCAAGGTCGTGGGCCACCGCCTCGGGGTCGAGCCGAATCTTCGTGTCGGCGCGTGGCACCTCCACCACGACGTACAGCGCACGCGCGTCGTTGTCCACGATGCCGAAGCCGATGCCGTCGTCGTGCATGCGCGCGGCCACGTCGTAGTCCGCCCCCGAAGGCTCGAGCAATCCGGACGGATGGTTGTGCAGCAACATCTCGCCGCGTCGCGCAAAGCCGGGCAGCGCCAGCACGCTCGCCACGTCACCCCGCGCTACCACGCGCGCCGTCTGCACCACGCCGGATTCGTCCAGGGTGCTGACGAAGCACACCTCGCGACCGCCCGCGAGGCGGATGGCGGCGCGCATCGCCGCCGTCGCGGGCGTGGCGAGTCGCGAGATGGACGGCGGTTTGGGAGCAGGGCGCGGCACCCCTGAAGATAAACCGAAGAGAGGCGGGATGCCCGCCCTATCTCACCTCGACGCGCCTGGCGCCCACCCTCGACTCGGCGACCCGCCCGTCCTTGAACACGACGCGATGCAGGACGTCCACGTCGTAGGTACCGGCCGGCATTCCCGTCACGCCGACGTCGTAGTCGAACGCCCCCGCCGCAAAGGTGTTGCATGTCCCCTGCACCTCCGTGGCCGTCAGGCGCACCACGATGAGCGCACCGGCCTTTGTCGCGGCGGAGGCGAGCGAGAAACAAGGGGCCGTCTGGTTCAACAGGCCCAGGACTGCCATGCCGGCCGGCACCGCCGCCACGCGTGCGGTGTCCTGCATGGGCGGCTTCGCCAGCACCGAGGTGAAAGCCAGCTCGGAGCGGAGAGCAGTTGGCACCGCCGCGTCGGTCGGCGCGTCGGCCGGCGAGATCGGCGCCGCCGCCGGGCAGCCAACGAGATACGACAAGCCGAGCGCCGTCAGGAGAAGTCGAGTGGAAGCGTAGCGCGGCGACGTGAGCATGAATGGTGTGTGAGCGCGTGAGAAGAATCGGCGGCGACCGCGACCTGAGCAGAGGGAAGCACTGTACCGCCCAACCTCCGCCAGTGCCGCGGCGTCACACGGGGGACTCCCGGGCCGCGTTCCACTTGACTGTTCATCTGATTGCCGCATGATGAGGCGCGCCCGATGCCAGATCCGTGCTGCTTCGACACCGTCGGATGTCACTCCCAAGGAGGTGCGCACATGCCAGACCTGATGGTCCGCACGCGCGGCGGAGAGAAGACCGTGCTTGCGTCGACCGAGCTCGAACGCTTCGCGACGTCGCTGCGCGGCGACATCGTGCCGAAGGGCTCCCCACACTACGAGGACGTGCGCCGCATCTGGAACGGCATGGTGGACCGACGGCCGGCACTCGTCGCGCGTTGTCACAGCGCCGCCGACGTGCTGCGGGCGGTCCGGTTCGCGCGCGAGCACGACCTGCTGTTCTCGATGCGCGGCGGCGGGCACAACATCGCCGGCAACGCCCTCGCGGATGAAGGGCTGCTCATCGACCTCGCACCGATGCGCGCCGTGCGCGTCGATCCGGCGCGCCGGACGGGCCGCGCCGAAGGTGGCGTGACGCTCGGCGAGTTCGATACCGAGACCCAGCAGTTCGCGCTCGCCACACCCCTCGGCATCAACTCGACGACCGGCATCGCCGGCCTCACGCTCGGCGGCGGCTACGGCTGGCTCTCACGCACCTATGGGCTCACGGTCGACAACCTGCTCAGTGCCGACGTCGTCACGGCCGACGGCGCGCTGGTGACCTCGAGCGAGCAGGAGAATTCCGATCTCTTCTGGGCCCTTCGCGGCGGCGGCGGCAACTTCGGCGTCGTCACGTCGTTCGAGTATCGCCTGCACCCTGTGGGACCGGAGGTGCTCGCCGGGCTCATCGTCCACCCGTTCGACAACGCAGCGCAGCTGCTGCGGCGGTACCGCGACGTTGTGGAGGCGGCTCCCGACGCGCTCTCCGTGTGGGCCGTGATGCGCAAGGCGCCACCGCTGCCGTTCCTGCCCACCTCCGTCCATGGCAAGGAGGTTCTGGTGCTTGCGGTCTGCTACGCGGGCGACCTCGCCGCCGGCGAGCGTGCGCTGCGTCCGCTGCGCGCGATCGGCACGCCGCACGCCGACGTCGTCGGCCCCGCGCCCTATGCCGCATTCCAGACCGCCTTCGACCCGCTGCTCACGCCGGGCGCGCGCAACTACTGGAAGACCCACAACTTCATGACACTGAATGACGAGCTGCTCGACACGCTCGTCGCGCAGGTCGCTGAGCTGCCAGGTCCGCAGAGCGAGATCTTCCTCGCCCACCTGGGCGGCGCGATCAGTCGGAAGCCCGACGACGCGACGGCCTACATGGGCCGGCGCGCGCAGTTCGTGATGAACGTGCACGCCCGCTGGGACGACGACTCGATGGACGGCAACTTCATCACGTGGGCGCGCGACGTCTACAACGCCGCCGCACCGTTCGCCGCCGGGGGAGCGTACGTGAACTTCCTGACCCAGGAAGAGCAGGGCCGCGTCCGGGACGCGTACGGCACGAACTACGATCGACTCGCGGCGATCAAGGCGAAGTACGACCCCAGCAACGTGTTCCGGGTGAACCAGAACATCGTGCCAGCGGCCGCGGCGGCCACGCCGCGCGCGATGATGGGCCAGTCGACCCCGGCGACTGCGCCGTCGGACGCGATGAACCCCAGACTGTGAGGCGCGATCAGGTCTTCAGCGGCTTCTTCTTCGCGGCGGGAAACAGCACGTTGTTGAGGATCAGCCGGTACCCGGGACTGCTCTTGTGCAGTGACAGGTCGGTGGGCGGATTGCCGATCGCGTGCTGCGGGTCTTCGGGGTCGTGTCCGCCGAGGTACGTCCACGTCCCCTTGCCGTAGTCGCCGTGAAGGTACTTCACCCACGGCGCTCCCTCCTCGGTGGCGAGCACGATGTCGCCGCTCTTGAGGGTCGCCTTGGTGAACGACGTCGTGACGCCATAGAAGTCGTTCAGCACCGCGCGGTGGTTCTGCACGAGCATGCTCGGCACCGGATCGAACTTCGCCGAGAAGTTGAACAGCGTGAAGGTGCCCAGCGGCTGTCGCCGTCCGGGGACGTTCACCTGGTGTCCGTCGATGTCGCTCATCGAGTTCACGAACGGCGAATGCTCGAGGTGCGCGTCGCGAAATGCGAGCGATCGCTTCCACTGCATGCGCGCGTCGGCGTCGGGGTCCATCGGCGTTCCATCGGCGAACTCGCCGGCGATGTCCACGTCGTGACCGGCGATCGCCAGCTCCAGCGTCTCCGTCGCGCCGCACATGGCGAACAGGAAGCCGCCGCGCTCCACGAACTGCCGGATCCGCTCCGAGACGTCCTTCTTGAGCCCGGGCACGCTGGCGAAGCCGAGCCGCTTCGCCGCCGCCGCATTCTTGGCGACGAGCTCGCGGAACCAGGGCGCGTCGCGATATCCGAGATGAAACTTGTTGAACTGTCCCGTGAAATCCTCGTGATGCAGGTGCAGCCAGTCGTACTTGCCCAGGTCGCCCTGCTCCACCTGCTCGTCGTAGATCGGCGTGAACTCGATGCCGGCGTACTTGAGCGCCAGGGTCACGGCGTCGTCCCACGGCTGCGCGTCGGGCGGCGTGTACACGGCGATGCGCGGCGCCTTCTCCAACGGCACGCTCTCCATGTTCCCCCCCGCCATCTCTCGCCGGATCGTCGCGAGCGACGCATCGGTCAACGGCTCCACCGAAATCCCGTCGAGCGCGGCGCGCCGGCGCAGCTCGGGAAGATCCGGCAGGAGGAAGGCGCCGCCACGATAGTTCAGCAGCCACTCCGCCTGCACGCCGGTCTTCATGGCGTTGTAGGTCAGGCCGTACGCCTTGAGATGGTTGGTCTGCCCATCGTCCATCGGCACGAGCAACCGCTGCGCCGGCAGCGCCGGCGCCGCGAGGAGCGCGAGCGACAGCGCGACGATGCGCGGCGTGATCGTTGTGAGTGAAGTCATCAGGGGCTTGGCACGGCGCCGCGCGCGAGCTCCAGCTCGCGACGCGCCTGGGGAAGGAGCGCGCTCTGCGGCGCAGTGAGGATCAGATGCTCGAGATGCGTGATCGCGCCGGCCGTGTCGTTGCGCCGGCGCAGCGTCCGCGCCCATTCGAGCTCGCTCTCGGCGGCCTCGGGGCTGTCGCCGTACTGCGCTACCACGCGTTGCCAGAGCTGCATCGCGCCGGTGTCGTCTCCACGCGCCGCGCGCAGCCGCGCCGCCGCGCCGATCAGTGCCGACGCCACCTCCGGATGGCGCTCGGCGGCCTCGACGAACCTGGCCCCCGCTGCGGCGCTGTCGCCCCGCGCGAGTGCCAGGAACGCGGCACCCAGCACGCGCGCCGAGTCGCCGCGCGTGCGCGCGACGATGCCGAGCGCGAGCGCCATATCCTGCCCCGGGTCGCGCGCGCCCTTGAGCAGCGTACGCGCGTCGGCGAGCCGCCCCTCGTACAGGGCGAGCCAACCGGCAGCCTCGCTCGAATCGGCATCCTCGCCGGCGGCGCGAAGCGCGGCGCGCGCACGCGGCAGGTCGCCCGCGTGGACCCACGCCGAAGCCAGCGTGCGCGCAAGGCGCATCCGCTGGCCGGGTGCGAGGTAGCGGTCGTATCGATCCACCACCGCTTCCGCCTCCGCGCCGCGACCGAGCGCCGCCAGCGCCTGGACGTGCACCGGCACGTAGTCGCGCGCCGCCCGCGCCGGATCCGCGTCCACGTCCGCCAGCGGCGCGAGGACGAACACGTCGACGGGTGTGCCGGCACGCAGCGCCGCGTTGGCCGCGCTGAGCGCGAGCGCGCTGGTCCGATGCACGCGGAGCGACGCCGCCAGCGCATCCCGCGCGACGTCGAACCGCTCTTCCGCCAGCGCGCGCTCGCCGAAGTCGGCCCACACGCGCGCCGACGTGGTGTCTGCCGGCAGGACGCGGAGCGCCTCCCACGCTTCGTGCGGGCGGCCCCACGCCAGCTCGAGCTCCGCCAGCGCGCTGCGCGATCCGAGCTCCGCCGGACTCGCGAGCAGGATGCCGCGCAGCGAGTCGCGGGTGACCGCCGGCGTCGGTGCCAGCGCATACGCCGCCGCGCCGGCAAGGTGTGGCGCATCGCCCAGCGCGCGGCGCCACGCCTCGGCGCTCGACACCCACGCGCCCTGCGCCGCGCGAAGCTGCGCCGTCTCGTACTCCAGGTCGCGCACGCCTCCCAGCACGAGGCGGCCGCGCTGCACCACGCTGTCGGCCGCGGCGGACCGGCCGAGCTGCAGCAGGAGCCGCGCGTACTCGCGGAACGGCGCCGGGTCGCGCGGCACCTCGCGCACCCAGCGCTCGAACGCGGCGCGGAGCAGGTCATCGCGACGCAGGATCTGGAGCGTGCGCAACTGCACGCTGCGGAAGAGCGGCTCGCGCGGACGGCGTGCGATGAGCGAGTCGAGCGGCGCGAGCAGGGAGTCGCTCATGCCCAGCTCCGCATACGCGCGCTCCAGGCCGAGTAGCGCGCCGGCGGTGGGAGAGGCACGTAGCGCCGCGCGAAAGAGCTGCGCGGCTTCGCGATACTTGCCCGCGTTCTCGAGGTCGAGCGCGCGCAGCACCGCCGGCGATTCCTCTTCCTGGGCGCTGGCACGCGGCGGCGCGACCGCCAGCAGCACGAGCGCGATGAGCCCGGCGTGCAACGCCGCCCTACGGCGACGACGCACTGTTCAGCCGAGTGAAGTAGTCGAGGATCGCCCGCCGTTCGTCTGGGGAAAGCGCGCGCAGCTCGTCCCAGGTCGGGGCACGGAAGCGAACCGCCGCCTTGGTGTCAACCTTCGCGCCTGGTGTGAACGTGTCGTTGCCAGTCGCCGACTTCGCCTCGCGCTTGCCCGTGTCCTCCCGTTCCTCCTTCTCGAGCGAGCGGCCGGCATCGAGCAGGCGTCGGAAGAGCTGCTGCTGCCGAGCCAGGGTAGCGGCGTCCAGCCGGCCGCCGTCCAGCGCATCCGCGAGCTGCCGCGCCTCGCGCGCGAGCTGTTCCGCCTTGTCACCACCCGCGGCGTCGCCCGCCTCGTCCAGCTGGTCGGCCACGCCGCGCTGCCGTCGCGCCAGTTCACGGGCCAGCGACTGCCCTGCCCCGCTCTGGCTGGCGCTCGGCATGCCCATCAGCCCCTGTGCTTGCGAGTTGATCTGCCCCTGCTTCTGCGCCGCCTCCTGCATCTGCTGCAGCATCTCGCTGAAGCCCGAGGCGCTGTTGGCGCTATTCGCCCGCTCGCGGTCGCGCGCCAGCGCGGCCGCGGCCTTCGTCAACGCATCCGCCGCATCGCCGAGGGCGTCGGCCTGTTGCGACACGCTCCCCTTCGACTCGCTCACGCGCTGCGTCGCCTGGCTCACCTTCTCCTTCGCGTCGGACATCGCGCGCTGCGACCGGGGGGAGAAGAGCGCGCTCTTCTTGCCCGCGCCCTGCAGCCGCTCGCTCGCCTTGTCCACTCCCTGCTCCACCGCGCTCTGCGCGCCGCGCCGGTCATCGGAGGGCGAACCACTGCGCGCCTTCTGCTCGAGCGCACGCTCCTCGCGCGACAGCTGCATCATCTCCTGCACCGCGCGGTCGAGCTCCGACGTCAGCTCCTTCTTCCATTCCTTCACCTGCTCGGCGCGCGCGTCCTGCATCGACTTGGCCGCGCGGTCCATCTCGGCGGCCGCGTCGCGAGCGCGTTCGCTGCCATCGGCCGGATCGCCGGCCTTCGGCTCGCCCGGCTGCTGCTGGCCAGTCTTGCCATCGCCCGTCTCGCCACGCTCCCGCGACTGCATCTCGTTCGCCGCGCGCCGCATGCCGGTCTCGGACTTCGCGGCGTGATCCTTCGCCTGCTCGGTGTGCGCCGCGCCCGCCTCGGCCCGGTCCTTGGTCAAGCGGTCCTTGAGGCTCTCCATCTGCTGACGCAGCCGCTCCGTCTGTTCGGCGAGCGTCGCCGCCGCGCGGGCATCCTCTGCCTTCCGGTCGGCACCGTTCGCTGCCGCTGAGTCGGCGAGCACCCGCTCCTTCGCCGCCAGTTCCTTCGCCTGGTCGCCGAGCGTCTGCATCGCCCCTTCATGCGCCGCGCGCTTCAGCATCTCCGCGCTGCGCTCGAGTTGCTCCTTCATGCGCTGCTGCATCTGCGCGAGGTCGCGCAGCGCGTCGCGCGACTGCTCACCGTTCATCTGCTGCGCCGCGTTCTCGAGCTTCTGCATCTGCGCCTGCATCTGTGGCGTGAGCGCCTGGCGCAACAGCGCCTGCGCTTCGCCGAGCTGCCGCGCCAGCGCCGTGTCGAGCGCACCCGCCGCCTTGAGCTGCTGCTCGAGATTCTGCGTCGCGTCGCGGAGCTTCTGCACGCGTTCCGTCATGGCGCGCTGCTCCTGCGCGAGGGCTCGCGCCTTCTCCGCGCTCTCGAACGACATGTTCCGCTTCGACTGCGGCGTCGACGCCGCGGCGGCGCTGCTCGCCTCCTGGCCGTCCTTGCTCGCGCCCTGCCGGGCCTGCGCGCGTGCTGCCTCATCCGTGCGCTGTGCCAGCGAGCGCTGCGCGCTCGCGGCGGCGCGCGCTTCCTGCACCGCGGAATCACCCAGGGCGCGCGCACTGGCGCGGAGCTCCTCGGCCGTGGCGCGACGCACCACCAGCTCGCGGCTCACGCCGCGCTGTGCCCACGGCGACGCATCGATGGCCTCGGCGCGGACCCGCACCGCCTCGCCCGGCTGAAGCGCGAGCGTCGCGATGTCCAGCGCCGCGGTGCCCGACCACGACGTACCGGCGATCGTCGCCACGCCCTGCTGCGTGGCCGCGTCGCTCGCTCGTGTCACGCGCAGGGCGATGCGGGCGATGCCATGATCGTCCGACGCGGTGATGCCGAGTCCGATCCTCGCTGACCCAACCAGGATGGTGTCGCCCTTCGGCTCCACGATGTCCACGCGAGGCGCGGAGTCGGCAAGCGTCGTGATCTCGAGCGGCGGAGGAAGGTCGGGCACCTCGCCGCCGGGCCCCGACGCGCTCCATCGGAGCTGCATCGATCGCAGCGCGAGGAGACGTCCGGCGAACACGTGTCCCGACGGCACGAGGGCATACGTCTCGTGGCCCGCCTCGGACAGCGAGACCGACGTCACCGGCACGGAGGCCCGCCCCGCGATGTCGAGGGCCGTGCCGCGCGGCAGGCGCAGTGGCTCGCCGACCGGCAGCACTTCTCCCGCGCGGCCGAGATAGGCCGGATACGTGACGCGCAACGTCACCGCGCCAACGAACGCGCGGTCGGCCGCGTGCACGACGACGCTGTCGCTCTCGGAGCGGCCGTCGCTGGCGACGAGCAGCAGATCGGCGCGGAGCGCGTCGAGC